>JAOPYW010000197.1 GCA_025964405.1 Thermoleophilia bacterium
GACCACGCTCGTGGCCCTGCTCATCCTCGTCGCGAGCGCGGGGCAGTACGTGCGTGCGCAGACCATCCCGCCGCCGCAGATCGCGCAGGCCGGCTACCGGGTCGGCAACCAGCAGCCGGTCGTGGCCATCGGCGACTTCGTGCGCCGCAACTCGCTGAGCAGCGATCGCGTGGCCGTGCTCTACGCGCGCGCCAACGTCGCCTACTACGCGCACCGCCAACCGGCCACGTCGTTCATGTGGAGCAGCATGTATCGCGCGCTGCCCGACGCGCGGGCGCAGCTGCTCGCCTCCCTGACCGGACCCGACCGTGCGGCCTGGATCGTGCAGTGGAACTCCACCAAGGACTACGGCCTCGACCGCGACGGCACGCTCAAGGCTGCGATCAGGGCAGGCTACCGGCGCGTGGCCGTGCTGTGCTCGAAGCCGATCCTGCTGCGACGTGATCGCGCGCTGCCGAACATCGTCATGCCGACCGAGCACTGCCCGCAGCAGGGTCCACAGCAGGTCTTCGGCGACGTACCGGTCACCACGGGATTCGCGCGCGGCTGATCGGCCGGTCGAGCGCGTGGGGCGACGCGTGGGGCGACGCGTGCGGCGTCAGCTCCCCCGCGACTAACGCCAGGCGAAGCCGGAGAGCGACAGCTCGAAGCCTGATTCGACCTGCTCCCAATCCTGCTCGAGCGCGCTGCACGTGATCGTGAAGAGCGTGCCGGCGTTCGACGTGACGATCTGCAGCTGGCGCACGCGTAGGCCATTGGAGTCGGGCAGGATCCACGAGTAGCCGTGGTAGAGCGCCGGCGTGCCGCTCAGCGTGCGGTCGCCGTGCTCGATGAGCCGGAACCCGTCGAGCTCGCTCAGCTCGGCGCGCTGGGCGCGGAAGAACTCGTCGAGCGGCACGGTGGGCAGCGACTCGCGATGGATCTGGACGTTGGGCGTGAAGACAGGGCGTTCGAGCCCGATCAGCACGATCTGGGAATTGTCCTGCCACCCCTCGAGGTAGCCCACCTCGAAGTCGTTCGCCTGGAGCTTGCGCATCATGCCGCGACTGCTACCCGCTGTCGGGCGAGCGGAACCACCCGTTCGAGCACGGGCGCGGCCACCCCGGATCGACGCGCTGCTGCCGAAAACCGGGGGTGTCGGGGAGGTGTCGCAGAACCGACGCACATACCCCCTTGCCAATGTCGGGATTCCGTCGTTCACTGGTTGAGTAACCACCCGCCAGGTTGGTTGCAGCACGAGCCGCACGTCGACACCGCCGAACACGTCGACCTCGCTCACCACGTGCTGCACCGGCTGCTTTGGAATGACAAGGAACTCGCCGCATGACGCACTCGCCGAACTCACCCATCTCTTCCGAGACCACCGCCGCTCCGGAGGCCGTCGCTGCTGAAGCGCCCGCCGCCCCCGTGAAGCGCAAGCGCGGTCAGAAGGAGATCTTCCGCCTCGAGCCGTGGCAGGCCCGCCTCGTCGAGGAGAACCTCGAGCTCGTGGACAAGATCGTCCGCGGCATGCTCCGCCGCCTGCCGTCGCACATCGACAAGGCCGACCTCGTGCAGCAGGGCCGCATCGGCCTGATGGAAGCCGCTCGCCGCTACGACCCGACCAGCGCCGCATCCTTCAAGACCTTCGCCACCTACCGCATCCGCGGCGAGATCATCGACGGCCTCCGCGCCCACTCGGCCGGCCGCCCGGCCGACGCTGGCTGGAACGAGAGCGTCGAGTCGATCGGTGAGAACGCCTCCAGCGGTTCGAGCGACGACGTCTCCGGCTTCATGAGCTCGGTGCGCGCCCTCTCGACGGCCTTCGACCTGGCCACCTCGACGAGCGAGAACCCGCTCGAGGAGAGCCTGGAGAAGGACACGCTGTGGACCGCCGTCGGCCGCCTGCCGGAGCGCGAGCGCCACGTCTGCGAGCTGCTCTACAAGATGGACATGACGATGCAGGACATCGCCAACCTCATGGGCACCTCGAAGGCGAGCGTCTCACGCCTCCACAAGCGCGCACTCGACCGCATGCGCACCGACCCGCAGCTCAACGACGGCGAAGGCTTCATGACCGCCTGATCCGAACGGGCTCCGGCCCACGCACATTGGCACCTCGGTGCCACGCGGAACCGCCAGCCTTTCGGGGGAACGGCAGGCGCGACCGCACCCTTCACACGCGAGCGAGCCGGCGAACGGCACGCACGACGGGCCCAGGCTCGGATCCTCACGCACACGCGGGTGGGGGATCCGGACCGGGGCCCGTATTCGTTCCTCGCGCGCGTGCGTGCGAGAGCGTGATCAGCCCAGGAGCTGCGAGCCGCGTGCCGGCTGCGAATCGGTGTAGCGCCCCTCGCCCGATGCGGGCACGCCGGTGTAGGTGCCAGCCGGGCCAGTCGCCGGCACGCCGGTGTAGGTGCCGGTCGGACCCGACGGCTGCGTGCCGGTGTAGGTGCCGCGAACGATCGGTGCTGCCGTGGTGCCGGAGATGAAGCTCATGGTGGTGCCTCTCGTGGGAGTGTCGTGTGGGGTGCTGCGGTGCACCCGTAACGGTACGCCTCGACGCGCGCCGCTCCTACGGCGCGCGGGTTGACGACCATCAACCCGCGCGACATGTTCCGACGACGTCTCCCTGCCACCACCGCCGCCACCACTCCACCACCACCTCCACCACCACCACCCGGCGGAGCGCCCGGAGCGCAGCGATGGCGGAATCAGGTCGCCACGTGACGTGATCGTTCCATCGTCACGCCGCTGCGCGCACGGGTTGGCGACCAGCGACCACTACGCGCGACCAGCGACCACCACGCTGCGCGCCTGCGCCACCGCTCCCCACGACCAGCGCACGTTCACTCATCTGCAACTCGCGCTTGCCAGAACTCCGAGGTCGTCGTACAACGGAGGTGTGGGATTACCGCCCGAGCCTCCCCAGGCACGAATCGGGCACCCACCGAATCCCCCGAAGGACCCCCGCAATGTTCTCCACTGACGGCATACTCGGTCGCAACTTCGCGATCACCGCTGCAGCACTCGACGGCCTGTCGAAGCGCCAGCAGCTGCATGCGGAAAACATCGCCAACATCGACACCAAAGGCTACCACGCCAAGACACTCGACTTCGAGAGCGTGCTCGGCTCGGCGATGCACCAGCCCAATCCCGGCACGATGTTCGCGAACCCGCTCAAGGTGGCGGCAGCGGGACGCGACGCGATGGACGGCGCGAACCTGAGCGGCAGCTTCAAGACGACGCGCTCATCCAATGCAGGCGTCGACCGCACCACCGAGGTGGCGGAGATGTCGAACGACAACGTGCGCTACCGCGTGCTGACGCAGCAGGTCACCAACCAGCTGAGCGCCGTGCGCAGCGTCATCGCAGAAATGGGTCGTGGCTGATCATGGGACTCTTCGACGCACTTGCCGTCTCCAACAACGCGATGTCGGTGCACCGCTTCCGCTCGGAAGTCGCGGCGCAGAACATCGCCAACGTGCAGACCCCCGGCTACCGCCGCCAGGAGGTCGACCTCGTCGCCACCAACTTCACGCAGCACCTCGGCACCACGAAGTCGGCACCGGGCGGCAACATCGCGACCGTCAACGGACCCACGATGGATGCCAAGGACGGTGCCGTCGGTATCTCCACCGTGCGCAAGGTGTCGGGCGAGAAGTACGACGAGCGCCAGCAGTCACTGATGGCGACGAGCGACATGCTGTCGGCCAAGAGCGCGTTCGAGCTGAACGTGAAGGCCGCCACGCTCATCAAGTCGATGGCCCTCGCGGCACTCGAGATCGGACGGGGTAGCTGATGGCCGGTCTCGGTGGTATCTCAGGCGGCATGGGACTCTCGGCGGCGCAGAACCCGCTCGCGGGCCTCGGTGCGGCGCAGGGTCAGCTCCCCGGTTCGACCGGTGGCACGACCGGTGGTTCACTCGATGGCATGACCGACGGCGGCGGGCTCGCCCCCACGTCGGAGGCGACCTCCACCCAGGGCTCGTCGTTCGCCAGCGCACTCAAGTCGATGGTCATCGACAACCCGAGCGCCTCCAAGGCGCAGTCGACCGACCTCGCAGCTCGCTTCGCAGCGGGCGAGAACATCGATCCCCAGCAGCTCGCGGTCTCCACGGCCAAGGCCGGCGTGGAGATCCAGATGGCGACCCGCACGATCTCGTCGGCCGTCAGCTCCGTACGAACGCTCTTCCAGATGCAGGTCTGATCCCACAGGCCCGCTGCCAGACCGCTCCACAGCTCCACGGCACCATCGAACGCCCCCACTAGAACGACTACCTCTCCCCCACGAGGCCCCCCATGGACGTCATCAAGAACCTCCCCACTGCAGCCAAGGTCGGCATCGGCGCCGTCATCGCGCTGATCGTCGTGTTCGCCATCTACACGACCATGCTCAAGCCGCCGTCGCCCGTGGAGCTGATCACGACGCCCGACTACAGCACCTACACCGCGGCGATGGCGCTGCTTGAGGAAGACCAGATCCACTTCGACAAGGAGACGGCCGACGGCAACTACACGCTGTCGGTTGCGCCCGACGACCTCGTGGCGGCCCAGGCTGCGCTCGGCAAGAGCGGCCTCGCCGACCGCACCAAGATGGTAAAGAAGATCTCGTGCGGCGCAGCACCCGGCGTGATGGCGACCAAGGCGGCCAACGATCGCGCCAGCAACTGCGCCGACGCTGCAGCCGTGCAGGGCATGCTGCTCGCGATGGGCGCCACCGCGGCGATCGTCAACGTGACGCAGCAGGAGAACAACGACCTGCTCGCGGCCGAGATGAAGAAGAAGGTCTCGGTGCAGGTGTTCCTGCCCAAGACCATGCGCAGCACGTTCGACGCGGCTGCCGTCGCCAAGGCGATCGTGCCGATGGTCAGCAGCTCCTCGCTCGAGGACGTGTTCATCGGGTCGATCGAGGAGGACGAGCTGGTGCCCCTCTGGGACGGCACGCAGGGCGACAAGCAGGCTGCGGGTGGCACGATCGCCGGCGCCTCGGCGACGGGCAGCGTCAGCTGCGCCGATGCGGAGACCGCCACGGAGATCACCACGAAGGCGACCGCGGTCAGCAACTGCACCGAGGAGAAGATCAGCAAGGTGCTCGACGCGATCGTCGGCAACTCCGACTACTACGCACTGACCGTGAACGCGACGATCAACGCCAGCGCGAAGTCGGTCACCACCAACCGCAGCACGCCCGGCTCGGTCACGAGCAAGAGCACGCAGAAGGGCGGCGGCACCAACAACGAGGACCTCGCCCTCGACACCGGCAACGAGACGGTCAACTCCAACACGCCTGCCGGTGGCATCGCCAAGCTCAACATCTCGGTGACGCTCGACAAGAGCAAGGTGAGCGCCAATCAGGTGATCGCGATCAAGCAGCAGCTGCAGTCGTTCATCGACCCGTCACGCAACGACCCGGCGCCGAAGGTGACGCTGACCACGCTCCACAAGGGCGGGGTGTCAGCGGCAGACGCCCAGAAGCTCGAGCAGATGCAGGCCGCGAAGCAGCAGGAGGACAAGCGCACGTCGAAGGTCGCCGCGGCCCCGTCACGGGTGCCGATGCCGATGGTGGTGCTCATGATCGCCCTGGTCGTCGGGCTCGTCGCCACCATCATGGTGATGCTCGCCCGCTCCTCGAAGGCAGCGGCCGAGCGCGAGCGCTACGCCGCCGAGTTCAGCAACCAGCAGCAGCTGTTCAACAACTTCGCCCAGCAGGACCCGCAGGCCATGGCCCGCGACCTCGAATCGATGTTCGGCGCACCGAGCGCCACCCGGGGGAACTGATCCATGACTGACGCAACCACCACACCCGACGCACCCGAAGCAGCTGCCGCACCCGTCGAGGGCGGCGGCGCGGGCGCCCCGCTCGACACGCCCACTCCCGAGCGCCGGGCCGCGGAGCACCTGCAGCTCCTCAGCGCCGAAGCACGGGACAAGGTGCTCGACAGCATGGATCCCGACATCGCGCAGCGCGTGCGCGACCAGCTCGCCAGCATGTCGGATCGACCGCACGCCGACTTCGCGCAGGACGTGCTCAACAAGCGCCGCATGCTGCGCGAGATGGAGGAGCGCATCTTCGCCCAGAAGGTGGCGTCGGGCGAGGCCGCCTCGATGCAGGCCGAACGCGCGGCGGCGATGCCGACCGCGATGCCCGGCCAGCCCGCTCCGCAGGCGCCGCTGCACCAGTCACCCGCGTACGGGGGCATGCAGGAGCCGGCGATGGCACAGGCCCAGGCACCCGTCGATCCGCTCGAGCTGCTCCGCACGCTGCACCCCGCGGCGATCGCGCGGGCCATGCAGGGCGAACGCGCCGAGGCGTGGGCGATCGTGCTCGACCGGCTCGACACCAACGCACGCGCCGCGCTGCAGCTGTACCTCGACGGTTCGGCGCGCCTGGCGATCGACGATGCACGCACCCGACAGGCCGAGCTGGCCGCCACGGCGCCCGCACTGATCAGCACGATCGAGGCGGCGATCGCTCGCACCGTCGTGCCCCGCGCGATGCGCGAACACCACCAGCTGCTGTCGACCACGCCGATGCAGTGGCAGTCCACCGCGTCGTTCGCGTGACGACGGGCATCCGAACGGGTACGAGATGACCATGGCTCGAGTAATCAAGGGTGGCGCAATCGACGACGGGCAGTTTCCCCTGCCCCCCGATCCGCAGGGACGGCCGGTGCAGCATGCGCCCGGCACGCCCAGTGCGGGCGGGTTCGATGACGGCCCGTTCGCGGGTGTCGAGCCGGCCGAGCTGCAGCACGCGCTGAGTGAGCTGCAGCAGATGGTCGGCATGGTCAACGGCATGCGACCCGCCGTGCAGGAGCTCTCGGAGGGACTTCGCTCGGGCGCACGCGAGCAGGGCTACCAGGAGGGTGTCGCCCGAGCGCAGGCCGAGGTCCAGGGGCAGCTGATGGAGACGCTCGCCGCACTCACCGCCGCGCAGCAGGAGCGCCATCGCATCGCGCAGCGCAACGAGAGCGCGCTCGCCGAGCTGGCGCTCAAGATCGCGCGCAAGGTCGTCGGCGAGCACCTGCAGGCCGACCCGTCGCTCGTCGCGCGCATCGTCGCCGACACCATTCGCGAGCTCGAACCGTCGACCGCGCTCGAGGTGCACGTGCATCCAGACGACGTGGCCCTGGTCGAGGCGTCGCGCAGCGAACTCGAACGCCTGGTGCAGGGCAACGGCGCCGTGACCATCATGGGCGACGACACCGTCGACCGCGGCGGGGTGCTGCTCGTGTCACCCGTCGGCGAGGTCGACGCACGCATCGAGACCAAGCTCGCGGTGCTCGAGACCGCCTTCCTCGCCCAGCGCCGCGCGCTGGTCGACGGACCGCTCGGCTAGTGACGCCCTAGAGGCGTCCACCCACGGGGATGGTGCGCATGTCGAGCGTGCGCCCGGCCGAGACGACCGCCACGAGTGCCTCGACGCCACGCGAGTAGCGGTACGGCACGGAGCCGTTCTCGGCGGCCATGAACATCCACGATCCCTGCGGGGTGAGCAGCGGCGTGATCGCCCGCGTGCCATCGGCGGCCTGCACGATGGCGACCGGCTGGTAGCCGCGCGCGGAGCCCGCACCGAGCGGCGCCTGTGCCGACAGCTCGCGCGCTGCGCGCAGCGCATCCTCGAACGACCCGGCGATCACGTCGAAGCGCGGAGCCGCCAGCGCGCCCGCGCCGGGTGAGCGCCCGTCGAGCACCGCGGTGCCGGGCATGAGGCTCGTCAGCGGGTTGCCGAAGTCAGACACCACGGTGAGGCTCGTGCCCGTCAGGTCCTGTACGCGTGCGGGCAGGGCGGTGGAAGTGGCCGGGGCCGTGGTGGCGATGAGCTGCATTGGGATCCTCGAAGTCGAGTGCGCGGGCCACGACCCTACGCAATGCCGCGACGGCCCTGCGTCAGTAATGCACGCACACGCACGCACACGCGCGACCACTCAACCGCCCGCTTCCAGTGCGAGCAGCCATGCCTTGCGATCGAGACCACCGACGTAACCGCCGAGTGCTCCCCCGGTGCGCAGCACGCGATGGCACGGCACCACGATCGGCACCGGGTTCGTCGCGCATCCCGAACCGGCGGCGCGCACCGCCGTCGGGCGACCCGCCGCCGCCGCGAGCTCCGCGTAGTTCCAGGTCGCGCCGTAGGGAATCAGGGGGAGCTGTGCCAGCACCGAGTGCCGGAATTCCCCGCGGGCCAGCTGCAGGTCGACCGGCAGGTCGAAGGCGCGGCGCGTGCCGTGCAGGTACTCGTCGAGCTGGCGGCGGGCGTCGTCGAGGCGCGCCGGTGCCTCGAGCACGCGCGGCGACACCCGCGCCGCGAGCTCCGTCAGCAGTTCGTCACGGTCGACCTCGGCGAAGGCGACCTGCACGATGCCTGCCGCGGTCGCGGCGACGAACAACCGGCCCAGCACGGTGTCGAGGTCGGCGACCGCGACGTCGACCAGGTCGGCGTCGATCGCGCGGCGGGCAAGGGCGTCGCTCGAACGGGCGAGGAGCGTGTCGTACGTCATCGGGTGACCTCCAGGGTTCCGTCGGCGATGCGGGCGCGCAGCGCGGCGAGCCCGTCGGCGTAACTGCGGCGGGCGGCGGCTTCGCTGCAGTCGAGGAGCCCGGCCACCTGCGCGTGTGACTGGTCGAGCACGACCCGCAGCACGACGGCCGCGCGTTGCCGGTTCGGGAGTCCCCCGACCGCGGCCCAGAGACCATCGGGGGTCTGCGCCCACACACCGAGCAGGCCCGCGCCGACCTCGTCGGGTTCCGCCTGCGAGTCCAGCTCCCCAGCATGGTCGAGGGCGATGTCGATCGCGCCTCGTCGGCGGAGGTGATCGAGGGCCGTGCGGTGGGCGATCGTGAGCATCCACGTGTCGAGGCGCCCGTCGAGGTCGGCGGGCGGCCAGGCACGCAGGGCCTTGAGGAACGATTCCTGGAAGCAGTCCTCGGCGTCGATCGGTCCGACCATGCCCACCAGCAGGCGCAGCACCGCGTCGCGGTGCTCGAGCAGGAAGCGCTGGAAGGGCGGGGCCGCCGGATGCATGGCCGTGATCATGCCAGTAGAACGCAGCGCGCTGCCGGAACGTGAGGTCGGCGGGGCCGAACTGCGCGCGCGGCGGGCTTGGCAGATCACGGATTCACGCGCACACTGGAGGCGCGGACCCCATCCGCCGATAGTGCTGCGTACCCGCTCCCCCCACTGAACGGCATCCCCACACCGTGACGACCCACTCCTTCAGCGAGCCCTCGCTCGACAAGTACACGATGCTCACCGACGAGCTGGCGCTCACGCGCGTGTCGGGACGTCTCTCCGGCGTGGCCGGCCAGGTGCTCGAGGCCGACATGCCGCGCGCCGTCGTCGGCAGCCTCGTCACCATCGAGACCACGAGCGGCAAGCCGCTCCAGGCCGAGGTCGTGGGCTTCCGCGAGGCGAAGGCGATCCTCGCGCCGCTCGGCGACATCAACACCGTCGCCCAGCGCGCGCTCGTGACCAGCGAGCCGACGCCGCTCAGCGTGAAGGTCGGCCCGGGCATCCTCGGCCGCGTGCTCAACGGCCTCGGCGAACCCATCGACGGGCTCGGCCCGCTCGAGGCTGAGGCCCTCTACCCGGTCAACCAGGTGCCGGCCGACCCGCTGCACCGCCAGGGGATCCACGAACCGTTCTTCACCGGCGTGCGCGCGATCGACGGCGTGCACCCCGTCGGCAAGGGCCAGCGCATCGGGCTCTTCGCGGGCTCGGGCGTCGGCAAGTCGACGCTCATGTCGATGATCGTCAAGAAGTCGGCGGCCGACGTGGTCGTGTGCGCCCTCATCGGCGAACGTAACCGCGAGGTGCGCGACTTCGTGAAGGACACGATGGGCCCCGAGGGCATGGCCAAGTCGGTCGTGATCGCCGCGACCTCCGACAATCCCGCGATGGTGCGCGTGAAGGGCGCCTTCGTGGCGACCGCGATCGCCGAGTACTTCCGCGACCAGGGCCTCAACGTCGTGCTGCTGCTCGACTCGGTGACGCGCCTCGCGATGGCGCAGCGCGAGATCGGCCTCTCCGCCGGCGAGCCGCCGTCGGAGCGTGGCTACACCCCGAGCTGCTTCGCGATCATGCCGAAGATCATGGAGCGCGCGGGCGCCGGCATGGTCGGCACGATCACCGCGATGTACACCGTGCTCGTCACGGGCGACGACATGAACGAGCCGATCGCCGACACGGCGCGTGGCATCCTCGACGGCCATATGGTGCTGAGCCGCAAGCTCGCGCACAACGGGCACTACCCAGCGATCGACATCCTGCAGTCGATCTCCCGACTGCGCGGCGACATCGCCGAACGCGACCACATCGATGCCGCGATCGCGCTCTGCGCGGCATGGTCGACGTTCGAGGATGCGAAGGACCTCATCGACGTCGGCGCCTACATCGCCGGCGCGAATCCCGACATCGACTGGGCGATCCAGATGCGCAAGCCGATCGAGGCGTTCCTCAAGCAGCGCGGCGACGAACCGGTCTCGTGGGACGACACGCTCGCGAAGGTGAAGGCGCTCATGGGCGGCGGCGCACCCGCCCCCAACATCAACTCCGTCGCCACGCCACAGCCGGCCGTGCCGTCGCAGCCCGCGGCCCCGGTCGACGATTCGGCGAACGACGCCATGGACTGGAACTGGTAGCGCGTCGTGGCACGCTCCACCTTCAAATTCCGCCTCCAGCGACTCCTCGACGTTCGCGTCATGTGGGAGCAGCAGGCGCAGAGTGAACTGCAGGTCAGGCGGCAACAGGTCGTCAACGAGCAGGCGCAGCTGCGCGTGCTCGAGGGCCGCGAACTCGAACTGCGCGAGGAGCAGCGCGAGCCGCTGCGGCGCGGCGGTGACCTCGACGAGTTCCACCTCAAGCGCCACTTCCTCGAGCAGTCGATCAAGGAGAACGCACAGGCGCAGGTGCAGCAGCAGGGCCGCATCGCGCAGGCCGAGCAGCGCGTCGTCGAGCAGGTCGAGGTCGTCAAGCAGCGCGGCATCGACGTGAAGGCACTCGAGAAGCTCAAGGAGAACCAGCGCGAGGAGCACCGGCTCGACCAGCTCCGCGAAGAGGGCCTGTTCATGGACGACCTCGCCGGCCAGGGCTTCCTCCGCCGGCGCACGCTCAAGGCCCAGATCGACCTCGAAGACGCGGCGCGACTCGCAGCCGATCACGAAGGGACCCACGGATGAAGACCGAACCCGCTGACGGCGCACACGAGCCGGGCAACAACCGCAAGCAGCGCAACCACGTCGGCAAGCCCAAGCGCGTCGGCACCACGGGCCCGATCGGGTTCGGTTCGGTCATGAAGGACGTCAAGGGCGACGCGGGCGGTGGCAAGAAGGGCAAGGGAGCCGGCACGACCGCGGCCGACCTCGCGCAGTTCGGCACGCAGCTCGACATGGGCGCGCAGGCCGCAGCTTCGATGGGAGCGGTGCGCAGCACGGAGCAGGCACTGCAGCAGGATGCCTCGGGCGTGCGCTCGGCGACCGACGCCCTCGCCGACCAGGACCAGTCGCTCACCCACACGCTCCAGCAGCAGGACGTCATCCCGACACAGTTGGGCCGCATGACGCCGAGCCGCGTGCTCAACGTCGTCGTCGACGAGGCGACGAAGCAGGCCATCGACCTCGCGGCGCGCGAGCTGCACGTCGAGCTCGAGCCGGAGGACCTCGGTCCGCTGCTCATCAAGCTCACGAAGCAGCGTGACGGTCGCCTCGAGGTGCGGTTCACGGCGAAGCAGGCCGACGCCGCGCGTATCCTCGACTCGGGCGCCGACCTCCTCCGCGAGCAGCTCGCCGGCGCGGGCTTCGCCAACGCGCTCGTGTCAGTCGACCAGGATGCCGACCTCACGATCGACGCCGGCGCCTACCGCTAGGCCGTCGGCAGCCACTCGCCGCGGAACTTCCCGGGGGAGTCAGATGCGTACTGCGCGTAGGCGACGTCGCCGTCACGCGTGTCGGCGCTGACGCTCGCGCCGTGGCGCGCGGCAGCCTCGCTCGCGATGTAGCCACCGCCGTTGCAGGGCTCCTGCATGTGCACGCGGCTGCCCATCGCGAGGATGGTCGACGGCCCCGACCCGGCTCCGACGATCGTGTGCCCCGCTCCGGGAGGGCAGTGCACGAAGTCCCACTGCCGCAGCGCGCGCTCGACTCCCTCGATGATGAGCAGCGGCGATCCGGCGAGCACGAGGAACCCCTCGGCATCGGCCTCAGCGTGGTACATCGCCATCGGCTCCCCCGGCTCGAGCACCCGCAGGTTCACGCCGAGCAGGGGGAACGCCTGGTCGCACGCCTCACCGTGGTAGCCGGTCAGGTTGAGCTGGTGCCCGCCGCCGTCGCGACGCAGCCACGACGCGTCGCGGGCGTTGAGCACGA
>JAOPYW010000213.1 GCA_025964405.1 Thermoleophilia bacterium
GACGCAGCTCTGCACCGCGGGCTACGTGCACGGGCTCGCCGAGGGCTACATGTCGAAGAGCCCCGACGCCGACGTCGCGGCCGTCTTCCCCGTGCTCTGCCACGATCCAGCGGCCCGCACCGGGTGCGCCCACGGCATGGGCCACGCCCTCCTGCGCGCCCAGACGAGCCGGCCGACGGCCGCGGCCCGCGCTGCCATCTCGGGCTGCGGCAAGCTCCCCGACCGCTACCCCACCGACTGCCACAACGGTGTCTACATGGAGCTCGCGATGCGCACCGATCCCGAGAGCATCCCGGTTGCCGACTACTCCCGCATCTGTCGCGACGCCGATCGGGAAGACGACGCGACGCTCGGGCTCGCGTGCTGGGGCTACCTCGGGCTGAGCGTCACGTCGAACGACCTCACCGCCGCCGCGGAGCCGAAGTTCTGCGCGCAGGCCTCGCCCACCGGGCAGTTCCCGTGCTTCGAGGGATACGGGCGCGACATCGGTCCGAGCAAGGTCGCCGACTGCGGCACGAACACGCCGAACGACGCCCTCGCCGAACGCTGCATCGATGGTGCGATCGGCCTCCAGGTCGGCAGCGGCTTCGTCACCAGGAAGTCGGCCAACTCGTCCTGCGCCTCGCTCAAGGGTGGGGAGCTGGTCGCGTACTGCCGCGACGCCGTGCAGCGGTACACCGACGGTCGCGCGAAGGCCCTCGATCCCGAGGCGATGGCGTAGCCGGTCAGGCGCCGTAGCGCACGGCGGGCAGGTCGGCGATGCCGTCGTCGCCCTTCACGAGTGACCAGACGACCTGGTCGCGTGGCTCGGGGGACGCGATGAGCACCGACCTGCGCAGCTGCGCCTCGCGCGTGAATCCGAGCCGACGTGGCACGCCTTGGCTCCGCTCGTTCTCCGGGTGCATGCGGGCTTCGACGCGCGTGGCCCCGAGCACCTCGAACGCCATCCGCGTGAGGGCACCGACGGCCTCGGTCATGATGCCGCGCCCCTCGACGTCGGCCCGCATCCAGTAGCCGACCTCGAACGAACGCACATCCCAGTTCGGATTGTGCAGCCCCGATCCACCGAGCAGCTCGCCCGTGGCGCGGTCGAAGATGCCGACGGCGAAGTCGGAGCGGCGCTCCCAGCCGGCGCGCGAACGACTGATCATGTGTGTTGCCCGATCGACTGACACGTGATCGTCCACCCACGGCAGCCACGGTCGCAGGAAGGCGCGCGAGCCGTCGATCGCACCGAAGAACGCCCGTGCGTCGGTCCACTCGTAGCGACGCACGACCAGGCGTTCGGTGTCGATGCGGGGAGCCGGGTCGAGCGATCGAGCGTGCTTCGAGCGGTGCTCGTCGAGGAAGTTGCGAAATGGCGCGAACAACGCCTCCGGCAGGTCGCGCCACGAGAACCAGCCGACGTCACTCATCTCGTAGGACGCCGCGACGCGCGCCGCCCCTTCGGGCGCGTCGCACGCGAACCAGACGGTCACGTAGTGCGCGCCCTCCGCCTCCATGACGTCGTTGGTGATGCCCACCAACCGAGGGTTGGTGACGTGCAGGCCGGTCTCCCGGGCCTCGCGAACGGCGGCATCCTCGAGCGACTCGCCGAACTCGACGTGTCCGCCCGGCGTCGACCAGGTGCCCGCGCCGTGTACGTTCGCGCGCTGCAGCAGCAGCACCTGCTCACCGCGGGTGATGACGGCGCCGACGCCGACGCCGACCCATCGATCGTCACGACCGGGTGCGTCAGGCACGGGCACCGGCTCCCGGCGGACTGAAGCGCATCGGGATGCCGCCAGGTCGATCGACGAAGCCTTCGCCGCGGTAGAGCCGTTCGGCGACGGCGTCGACGGCGTGGAGCTCGATACGGGCGATGCCCCGCGCGCGCAGGGCATCGATGAGCACCTGCACGACGACGCGCCCGAAGCCGCGGCCACGGTGGTCGGGCTGCGTGAACATCGAACTGATGTAGCCGTACTGACCGTGCGGGAGCGCCGGCGACGGCAGGTGGTCGACGATGGTGGCGATGCCTGACGCGACCAGCTCCCCCAGCTCGTTCGGCACGACGGCCGCGACGACGGTACCTGCCGGTATGCCGGTGCAGAGCACGTCGTCGAGCCGTGACAGCCAGGCGCCGTCGTCGGGGTCGTTCGACCTGACCCAGCCGAAGTGCTCCATGAGCTGGCTGCGCATCTCGACGAGGGCGGGCACGTCGTCGACGGTGGCGAGGCGGGCTGACATCAGGCCCCCGGCGCGATGCGCGTGCGTAGTTCGTTGACGCGCCGTGCGGCGTCGCGCACGCGGGCCTCGTCGAGCGAGCCTGCGTCGACCGCGAGGATGATGTCCTTGCGGCAGAGGGTGGCCGTCTCCAGCGAGCCGGTCAGCAGCACCAGGTCGATGCCCGCGGCGATCGCGGCGGGACACGCCATGGGCACGGTGCTGCTCCACGCGTCACGGAAGCCGCGGGCGTTCATCGAGTCGGTCATCGCCACGCCCGCAAACCCGAGCCGGTCCTTGAGCAGGCCCGTGACGATCTTCGGCTCGATCGTCGCGGGCAGCTTCGAACCGTAGGCCGCGTAGATGCCGTGCGACACCATGATCGCATCGGCCTTCGCGGCGATCGCGGCCTCGAACGGCTTGAGGTCGGCGCCC
>JAOPYW010000166.1 GCA_025964405.1 Thermoleophilia bacterium
GATCAGCCAGGCGTCGATGTCGATCCTGTCGGACGAGATCATCGGCAAGTCGCTCGACGATGTGGCCAGGATGAACCGCGACGACATCGTGGAGCTGCTGGGCATCGAACTCACGCCCGTGCGCCTCAAGTGTGCGTTGCTGGGCCTCGTGGTCGTCAAGATGGGTATGCACGACCATGCCGGCACCGCGGCTCCTGCGGGCTGGGAAGGTGTCGACGAGATCAGTTGGGGTGGCGGTACGTGAGTTTGGTCGACGCGCTTCAGGGCCTGACCCTCCATGCTGCGTCGGCGCATTCCTCGGGGTCGGCTGACACGCTGACCGACATCGTGCTCGTGCTCGGTGTGTGCGTGCTCTTCGGGCTGATCGCCCAGCGTCTCGGCCAGAACGTGTTGATCGGGTACCTCATCGCCGGCGTCGTGCTCGGTGGTCCCGGCTCGCTCGGCATCATCGACGACATCAGCTCCTTCTCCTTCATGGGAGAGATCGGCATCGCGCTGCTGCTGTTCACCGTGGGGCTCGACCTGCCGCTCGAGAAGGTACGCAAGTTCGGCACGACGGCGCTCATCGCCGGCGGCCTGCAGGTCGCGTTGGTCTGTGGCGCGACGATGGGCGTGGCGATCCTGTGTGGACTGTCGCCGTCGTCCTCCTTCATCGTGGGTATCGCGGTCGCGATGTCGAGTACCGCGGTCGTCATCCGCGTGCTCGCCGACCGCGCCGAGGCCGACAGCGTGCACGGGCTGGTGGCGACCGGCATGCTCATCGCCCAGGACGTCGTGGTGGTGCTCGTGCTGGTGCTGGTGCCGCTCCTGCCGGGGGCGACGGGCGGGGGAGCGGGCGACACGAGCTTCATCGTCGGATTGGGCGAGGCCGTCGGCAAGCTGGCGCTGCTCATCGTGGCGATAGCATTCGTCGAACGCGTGGTGATGCGCCGCATGTTCACCCACCTCGTCGCCGCGCGTGAGTTGCTCGCCGTGGCCTCGTTCACCGTGTCACTCGGCGCGATCGGTGCCTGCTACGCACTCGACCTCTCGCCCGTGCTCGGTGGCTTCGTCGCCGGCATCGTGATGGCCGACGCGGCATACGCCTCGCAGGTGCGCAGCGAGATCGCCCCGATCCGCATGGGCCTGGTCGCCGTGTTCTTCGCGTACGTCGGCATGCTGGCTGACGCCTCGTGGATGGCGGAGCACGCCCTGCTCATCCTCGGTGTCGTGGTACCGCTCCTGCTCGGCAAGGCCGGACTCATCTGGATCGCGGCGCGCACCGCGCGCGTGCCGGTCGCGGCGGCGGTGCTCACGGCGGCTGCGCTCTGCCAACTCGGCGAGTTCTCCTTCGCGGTGCTGACCGCGGGCGACGCGAGCGGGCTCGTGAGTGACTACACCTTCCGCCTCCTGGTCTCCGTGTCGCTCGTGACGCTGCTGGTCACTCCCTGGGTGCTGGGCGGCACGAGCCGGCTGCTGCAGTCGAGTCGCCTGCGCGCCGGCGAGGGCGTCGACCTCGAGGAGGAGCCCGCCGAGCACGCGATCGGCGACCACGCGATCGTGGTGGGCGTCGGCCCGGCTGGACGTGCGGTCGCCGCGGCCCTGGCCGGCGCGTCGGTGCCGATCGTCGTCGTGGAGCTCAATGCACGGGCCGACACCGGGGACGAGGACGACGAACTCCCCATCGGCACGCGTGTGGTGTTCGGAGACGCGGGTCGCCCGGAGATCCTCGGTCGCGCCGGCGTGGCCACCGCTCGCATCATCGTGGTGGCGATTCCGGATCCGGTGGCGATCCGCACCGTGATCGCCCAGGCACGGCAGCTGGCCCCCGACGTGCCGATCGTGGCACGCGGGCGCTACAACCGGTTCGTGCCGGAGCTCGTGGCCGCGGGCGCCGACGACGTCGTCGACGAGGAGCAGGTCACCGGTCTGCAGCTCGCCGAGGTGGCGCTCAAGCGCCTCGTGCTCGAGGGTGCAGTCGAGCGCCGTCACCAAGAGCGTCGTGCAGCGGATGACAACACGCTATCCCCGGATCAAGTCGACGCCTGAGTCGCCGATCCTCCCGGTGACCATGACTGCCTCCCGCCGCCAGATCCACCTCGTGCTCCTGCTCCTCCTCACCGTTGGCCAGCTGGTCGTCGCCGGGGCTGCGCAGGCCGCGGCCCCCATCGCCTCCGTCGCACCGGCGCTGACCGGTTCGCCCCAGGTGCTGCAGGTGCTCACGTGTGGCACGGGTGTCTGGGACCAGCCGGTCGCCCTGGCGTACGAATGGCTCATCGACGACGTTGCCGTGCCCGGTCAGGTCGTGTCGACCTACTCGATCCGCACGGCCGACGTCGGTCACCGCGTGGGGTGCCGCGTGACCGCGACGACGCTCGAGCCGGCGAGGGCCGCGGCGCTGAGCTCCACCGTCACGCCGATCCGCGCACAGCAGACGGTGTCGAGTGGATTCCAGACCAGCAGCGGCGGTGCCAAGGCGTGCGGAGGCTCGCTGGCCCGCGCCTGCGTCGAGTCGCGCGGCGCAGGCAGCACGGTGCGCATCGGTGGCGTGCTGGCCCCGGCGCGCACGAAGGCGAAGGTCGTCGTGCTGCTGGAGCGCCAGAGCGGCAAGGTCTGGAAGCTCTCGATGTCGCGCACTGCCGTGGTCAGCTCATCCGGGACCTATTCGGTGAGCATCCCGACCCGATTCTTCGCCGCCGCCAACTGGCGCATCCGTACCCGCGTGCCGGAGACCGACGTCTACGACCCGGCATCGTCGCCGCTCCGTTTCCTCCACGTCGATCGCTAGTCGCGACTGACAGTTCGCGCCGCGCCGACTGACAGTTCCGTCGTACGGGTTCTCGCGCGCGCGCACGCGCCCGCGCGAGGAGACGCCGGGCAACCCCGGCCACCGCGCGGCCGCCAGCGCCCAAAACCCCCGGAATCATGCCACCCCGCACGCCGCGGCCTCCGACGTATGGGTGTGACATGTCATCCGCCGCCCGGGCGATGACGGCCGACCCACTCCGGTGGGACGGGCGTCCGGGAACCACGGCAGTCGACAGGTCCGCCCTCGCACCAGAGATCGTGTCATCCCGCCCTTCGGCAGATCCGAACGGCATCGGTTGGCACACACCAGGAGGTCATCCCCATGTCAGTTCGCATCCGCGTGTACCCTGCCGGCCAGTCCGCAGGCATGTACGGACAAGGCGTCGGCGCCGTGAGCGCCCAGACGTACTACACCCAGAAGCTCAACTCGCAGCAGCAGGTCTCGAACCTCCAGCTGCAGTACGAACGAGCCCTCTGGGGTGAGCGCCTCGAGAAGACGAAGCTCGAGGAGCAGCTCAAGAATCCCTACCTGGCGCTCAACGCCACCGCCGGCCTCGCCGGAATGGGTGGACTGGGCGGCCTCGCCGGCCTCAGCGGGCTCGCGGGCCTCGGCGGCCTCGGCGGTCTCGGCGGTCTCGGTGCCGGCGGCCTCACCGGCATGACGGGCGGACTCCCGCTCGGCTACGGCGGCGGCGGCGCAGGCCAGACCAACATCACGAACCAGACGTCGACGGGTGCCGCAACGCAGACCGTCTCGAACGTGAACACGAACAACCAGACCATGCAGCAGGTACCGCAGTACGGCTACGGCGGCGTGTACGGCGGCTACGCAGGCCAGGGCCTGTTCTCCCAGATCGGCCGCGCGCTCTTCGGCTGATCGGCGGCTCGCACCACCGCAGGCCGCGCGCCGACCCGTTCGTCGGGCGCGCGGCCTGCACCCCCGCTCCATCCCCACGGTTTCGCCACCACTCCTGGTAGACGAGCCTCGGGACCGGGTACGAGCTGCCGCCAGCCACTACGTCCTTCCGTGCGCGTGACAACCGTCTGTCGCATGCTCGGGGATGGCTGAATCGCGCGCCTCGTGCCCGGTCCAGAGGAACGATCCGCGTCTACCAGCGCATCGGAAACGCCCCGCAGGTGGCCGTTCTCGAGGTGGCAAGCCGGTTTCTGCGAGGCCATCGAACGACGGTGGTGGCCCCCGAGAACTACCTGCTCATATGCGCATTTCGTGTGGTCCGCGTCCCCGTGCGGCCACCCCCGGCCACCGCTGTGCACCCGCAGTGGCCGCATCGTCCCCTCCGACTGCGCAACTCCCGACCGCCCCAACCGCGACAGACGGTTGCATGCTGAGCCAGCACCACCGGCGCGGCAGGCAGGGAGCGAGCCCGCCAGGGAACATCGGAGGAGAAACCATGACTGTCAGCCCCACCACCGGCCTCACCGCCGCAGCACTGCCGCAGACCGCCGCAGTGACCAGCCCGCTCGACGGAACGAGCTCAGCGCTCGGCGCCGCCGGGCCCTACGGAACTTCCGGCCTGACGGGCGCCACCGGCTACGGTGTGCCGACCCTGACGGGAGCCGGATCATCGGGAGCGCCGCAGACGAATGCGACGAACCAGACGGCGCTCGCCCCGAACGGTGACGTGAACCAGAGCGTCACCAACCAGAACCAGTACACGAACAAGTACTACAACATCATCGTCCCCAACTCCGTCTACGGCGGCGTGGGGAACCTGGGAGGCCTGTTCGGCAACCAGGGCAACGCCTTCATCGATCCCCAGACCGGCGTGCTGTACGTCCAGAAGGACAACAGCATCGGTGGCTGGTTCCGCCGCCTGTTCAGTGGCGGGTACTAGGCGCTCCTCACCAGTGACGCACGTGCATCGACGGCGGTTTGGTCACCACCGGCACGAGCGACAGGTCGCTGCAGCATCCTGACGGTCCTGGCTGCAGCACTCGAGAAGCACCGAAGTATCCTCTCCCTCGCAGGAACGAAGGCCCCGACGCCCAGTCGGGGCCTTCGTCGTGCTGCGGGCCACGCCAGCTGCGGGCGCCGGATCCCCCTGTGCGGGGCGCCCCGCCCGTCGTACCGTTGACGGATGCGGGGTGCACGACGCACGCTGCCCCGACCATGGAGACCACCCCCATGCAGCAGATCCGGAGCACTGCGACACACACGGCCCAGTTCGCAGGTGCGTACCGGGACGAGCTCGGCGAGCTGATCCGCCGACGGGTCGCGGCGCAGGAGGAACTGCATGCGAGCGGCGACGAACGCGGTCGCTGGACGATGATCGCGCCGAGCGAGCGCGAGATCGAACTGCACTACGAGTTCCCGGACGTCGCGATCCAGCTGCTCTGACGGCCCGATCGCGTTCGCGACCCTCGCCTCACACGAAATTCAGGTGGTACTTGCTCTCGGTCGGCTCGAGCTGGCCCTTGTACTTGGAGCCCAGCTCCCCCGACCCGTAGGGGTGGTCGGCAGCCGTCGTCATCTGCAGGAAGGAGATCTGGCCGATCTTCATGCCGGGGTAGATCGTGATGGGCAGGTTGGCGACATTGGAGAGCTCGAGCGTGATCGTGCCCTCGAAGCCGGGGTCGATGAAGCCCGCCGTGGAGTGGATGAGGAGCCCGAGGCGCCCGAGCGAGCTCTTGCCCTCCAGGCGAGCGACGAGGTCGTCGCCCACGCGCACCACTTCTGCGGTCGCGCCGAGCACGAACTCACCGGGATGGAGGATGAACGGCTCATCACCGGTCATCTCGATCAGCTCGGTGAGCCCGGCGGGATCCTCGCGCACGTCGATGTAGGGCCGACGGTTGTTGCGGAACACGCGGAAGAAGCTGCCGACGCGCACGTCGATGCTCGACGGCTGCACGAGCGTCGGGTCGAACGGCGTGATGCCGATTCGGCCGTCGTCGATGGCCTGTCGTATGGACCGATCGCTCAGGACCATGTCTCGCTCCTCGCTTGCTTTCCGTGACGCCGTCGCGCGCATCATCGCATGCGCGATCGCGCACGCCCACGCGTGGTGTGAGGGGGTGCTAGCATCCGTGAACTGCGCACGCCGACCCCGGCGGCGCGGCGATGCGGCACGGAATGTCGCATCGATCCCGTTCTCGCACTCGGAGGGTACGTCCATGGAGCAGGCAACCGCGCAGCAGCAGTCGGTGAACATCGTCACCGAGGTGCCTGGACCGAAGTCGGTCGAGCTCGCGAAGCGATCGGCGGCCGCGCTGCCCGACGCCCTCTCGCTCGTGCACCCGATCTACGTCGACCACGCCCACGGCGCGACCGTCACCGACGTCGACGGCAACACCTTCATCGACTGGATCGGCGGGGTCGGCGTGATGAACGTCGGCCATACGCACGAAGCCGTCACTGCCGCGATCATCGCGCAGGCCCAGAAGTTCACGCACACCGACTACACGATCGTGCCGTACGAGACCTACGTGCGCCTGTGCGAGCGCCTGAACGCGAGCGTGCCGATCTCCGGCCACGTGAAGACGTCGCTCTTCAACACCGGTGCCGAGACCGTCGAGAACGCGGTCAAGATCTCCCGCGTCGCGACCGGCAAGAGCGGCGTGGTCTGCTTCTCCGGCGCCTTCCACGGTCGCTCCCTGATGGCGATGACGCTCACCTCGAAGGTGCATCCCTACCGCGCCGGCTTCGGTCCCTACGCGCCCGAGGTCTACCGCGCGCCGTACGCCAACCCGTTCGACTTCGACGGTGATGCCGAGGCCGCGTCGGCCTCCGCGCTCGCCGAACTGAAGAAGATGACCAAGACGCACTTCGCGGCCGAGGACATCGCCTGCGTGATCGTGGAGCCCGTGCAGGGCGAAGGTGGCTTCATCGTGCCGCCGACGTCGTTCCTGCAGGGCCTGCGCGACTTCTGCGACGAGCACGGGGCCATCCTCGTGTTCGACGAGGTGCAGAGCGGCATGGGTCGCACCGGCACGCTCTGGGCGACCGAGCAGCTCGGCGTCGAGCCCGACCTCATCCTGAGCGCCAAGTCGATCGCCGCCGGCATGGTGCTGAGCGCCGTGATCGGCAAGGCCGAGGTGCTCGACAAGGTGCCCGACTCGGGCATCGGCGGCACCTACCCCGGCAACCCGATCGCCTGCGAAGCGGCACACGCCGTGCTCGACGCGTGGGAGGACGGCCTCCTCGACCGCGCGAAGCTCGTCGGCGAGCGCATGAAGGATGCGTTCGACGCGCTCGCCGCCGAGGACGACGGCATCGGCGAGTCGCGTGGCCTCGGTTCGATGCGCGCGCTCGAGTTCTCGAAGCCCGGCACCCGGCTTCCCGACCCGGCTCGCGTCGACGCGGTGCAGGCGCACGCGCAGCAGCACGGCCTGCTCATGCACAAGGCCGGCACCGGCGGCAACATCATCCGCGTGCTCGTGCCGCTCGTCATCACCGACGCGCAGCTCGAGGAGTCACTCACCATCCTGCGCAACGCAATCGAGGCGACGCGCGCCTGACGGAAGGTCGATCAGGCGTCCTCGTACGCCACCGCGTGCTCGACGCCGCCCTCGGCGCGGTAGTAGATGCGCACCGGCGACCCCTCGACCTCGTGCTCCTGCAGGTGCTCGGTGTCGAACGCGCTGCGATCGATCGGCTCGATGCCGAACGTGCGCGCATCGCCCTCGCTCGTCTGGATCGTGATGCTCGAGGTGGAGACCTTGGTGATCACGCCGTCGACGGTCTTCGCGCCGTCGCCGGCGCTCGGTGCCGCCTCGACCTTCGCCGCGATGGGGTCACCCTGCTCGGCGTAGAACACGCGGGCCTTCGCGCCCGAGGCCGCGAGCGCCTGCAGCTCCCCCTTGCCCACGGCCGGTCCCACGGCGAGCGTCACGGCCGAGCCCTTCGCGGGCGTCACCGTGAGGTCGTCACCGGTCACCTCGAGGGTGCCGTCGACATGCGTGAGCGAGACGCCGCCGTCGCCGCTCGCCGTGGTGCCTGCGGGCGACGCATCGCCTCCACAGCCCGCGACCACGATCGCGATGACCACGACGAGCAGCGCGCGGAGCGCGACGGGGCCGGGGTGGGTCATGACGTCTCCTCCTGGAAGTTGAGGTCTGAATCCTTCATGTAGACGACCACCGTAGCTCCCTTGTAGTCGCGCGTATAGATGGTGGTGGGCTGCCCGAGGGCCGCGTGCTGCTGCGCGTGGGGAATGTCGAGGTAGGGCGCGTCGGCCGGTCGCACGACGTAGCTGAAGCGGCGCCCGTCGGTGGTGACGACGTCGATCTGCGACTTGGTGGCCGTCTCGATGAGCCCGTCGACGCGCGTGGCGCCCTTCGGCGGGCAGGTGTGCTTCGCGCCCTTCGTGAAGTCGCGGTTGGAGACGCAGGCCAGCACGTCCTTCGCCACCTTCGTCGTGCCGGGCCCGAAGAGCAGCGACACGAGCACGCCCACCGCGAGCGCCGCCGCGAGCACGGCAGCGGCGGCCGCCCCGATCCAGAGCCGCCGGGTGCGTCGGGCGCGCGCCTGCTCCTCGGGGGCCAGCTGCGCTGGTTCGACCGCGGGGTCGTCGGTCGATTCGATCGGTGCGTCGCTCACGACAGGCCCTCCGACAGGAAGTAGAGGCCGCCGACGGTGTACAGCAGCATGAGCACGAGCAGGGGGAGCTGACTCAGGGTCGCGCGCCGGAGGTTCGGGCGCCCACCGGCCGTCTTCGGGGCGAGCTCCAGCGCCCGATCGTGTGCCACGAGCAGCCCGGCGACGTGCCCGACGACGATCGCGACCACCTGCACCATCCAGATCGCTCCACCCGAGGGCACGTGGAGGTCGAGGAGCGTGAAGTCGGACGTGCCGAAGTAGTCGTGGCCGCGCCCGAGCGGATCGCTGGCGTAGCGCACGAGGTCCTGCACCTGCACCACGAAGAACGAGAAGTAGTGTGCGACCACGTATGCGAGGGCGATCGGCACGAGGCTCGGCGCGAAGGCCTGTGCGCTGCGGCGCAGGCCCGGCCCGCGGTCGAGGCGGCCGACCCGGCCCGCGAGCCACGCCGCGAGTTCGAACAGCCCCCAGACGAGCACCACCAGCAGCACGAAACCCACCGAACCGAACAGGAGGCGGGCGTTCACGGCGGAGATGCCATTCGTCGAGAGGTCGGCGCTCGCGAGGGAGACGCGCTCCTGCCACCAGCCGGTGCGGGTGAGGCCGTCGAACGACACGGTGCCGATGAGCAGGGTCACGAACGCGACGAGGCCCGGCTGCGGCGACAGGTCGCGATTGGGTCCCACGAGTGGCGCGCGCAGGCCCAGGTTGCCATCCGCGCGTCGGCCCCAGGGCGCCAGCGACGCGAGCACGCGCGTGTAGGTGCCGATCGGGTCGATCGACTCGAGCCACGGCCGCACGCCCCAGCGCGCGGCGGCCCAGATGCCGGTGACGGTCCAGGCGAGCACGAGCCCACCGATGAGGCGCACGTGGATGGCGGTGGGATAGACGAGCTCGAGCCAGATGAACACGACGAGTCCGAGCCATGCGAGCCACACGCCGAGGCGCGCCGGGGGCGGTGTCTCGGTCTCCTCCCGGAGGCCGCCGAGGCGCGCGAGCGCGGCGACGGGATGCAGCGCGAGTGCACCGCGGCCGAGCAGCAGCGCCGCGAACGGCAGCCCGATCCAACCGAGCACGAACACGAGGTTCGGCGCGGCGTTCTCGGAGTTCTCCGTGCTCCCGAAGCAGGCGATGACGACCGTCGCCACGAGCCACGCCAGGGCGAGCG
>JAOPYW010000251.1 GCA_025964405.1 Thermoleophilia bacterium
GACGCACTACACCAACCGCAAGGATGCCAAGGTCGTCGAGGTCGACGACCGCGGTGACGTGCTCGGGCAGCCCGTGCAGGAGCGCGACGCGCTGCTGGCGGAGCTCGGCGGGTGGTTCCGGGGCGACGCGTCGAGCACGCTGCCGTTGCTCGGCTCGGCGGTGCGCAACCCGCGACTCGGCGCGTACCTGATCGCGAAGACCGTGGATCCCGAACGGTGGATGGACGACCCGCACCGCTACGAACACCTCATGCCCGAGGGGGCAGCGTGGCTCGTCGAGGACCCGGAGTGAGACGCCGGAGTGAGACGCCGGACCGGGCTTTCACGATGAGCAGGTAGGACGGTTTTCCGCACCATGCGTCGGACGCGCAGGTGCACGAGGAACACGAAGGGACGGGAACCACGACATGCTGCCACTCTTGGTCTTGCTGGGAACGATCGCAGGTGCTTGGTACCTGCTGATCGTGCGCCCCCAGAAGGACCAGCAGGCGCGGCACGGCGCGGTGCTCTCGCAGCTCCAGGTCGACGACCACGTGCTCACCGTCGGCGGCATCTACGGACGCGTCGCGGCGGTCGAGGGCAGCACGGTCGTGCTCGAGCTCGCGCCGGGCCTCACGTCGCGCATCGCATCCGACGGCATCGCTCGCATCGTGCAGGGTCCGGAGGCCGCGCTTCCGGCCGTGCCCGCCGCACCAGCGCCCCTGGCCGAGACGGCTCCCCCGCTGCAGGCCGCACCGATTTCACCCCCCATGCAGACCCCCGCACCACAGGTACCCGCCATGCACCAGCACCAGCCCCACCAGCCCTACCAGCCCTACCCGGAGCAGCAGCCGCTGGTCACGCACGACGGTGCCGGCACCGTGACGATGCGCGCCGAGGTGCTGCCGGCCACGCCGTGGAGCGACGTCGCGCGGGTCAACGCGCACGCGGCCCCGTACGGCGGCCAGCCCGCGGCGCAGCAGCTCCCCGCGAGCGGACCGACGATGCCCGCGCCGCAACCGCAGCATGCTGCTCCCCAGCAGTACGCCCCTCCGGCGCAGTACCAGCAGCACGCGATGCCGCAGCAGGTCGCGCCGCCCGCGCCGCAGTCGCCCTACGCCCTGCAGGCCGCAGCTCCGCGCGCGGACTTCCTGCCGCCGCCGCCCGTGATCATGCCGTTCGGGCGTCCGGCACCCCTGCAGCAGCCGGTCATGCCGCAGCAGCAGTTCGCGCCCCAGCAGCAGGTCGCACCACAGTTCGCCGCACCACAGCAGCAGTTCGTGCAGGCGGCGCAGCCGCACTACGCACAGGCCGCAGCACCCCTGCAGCAGGAAGTGGCACCGCCGCCGCACGCCCCGAGTGACGCACGCCGGCACTCGCAGGCACCCAAGGGCATGGGCAGCGACCTGCGCCTCGACGACCCCTCGATCGCCGACACGATGGAGCGCGCACGCCAGGAGCGCGAGAGCCTCGCGGTGGAGTACCGGCAGGTCATGGCGCCGCTCGTCGACACGTCGACCGCTGCGCCGGCCGCTCCCCCCACCATGGAGACCCAGCAGTTCGCGGCGGTGCAGCACGCGCCGGGCGGACCGCAGATGTTCGTGCAGCAGCCGATGCAGGCCGCACCGCACGGTGGGATGCCGGGCATGGCGCACGACGCCGGCGGCCTCCAGCCGATGATGCCGCGTCCGCACGTGCAGGCACCGTCGGAGCACGTCGACCCGGCCCTGACGTCGGCGTTCCAGCGGCCCACGCCGTATGCCCCGGCGCACGGTGGCACGGCGCCCCAGCCGACGCTGGCCTGATTCCGCGCGCGAGCGGCGAAAACAATGTGGCGCCGTGGCTAGCCTGCATCACCCGTGACGGGTAGGCTCCGGCGTTATGACGGAGCCTCGAAACAAGCGCCGCCCTGAGGGCAGCCGTACCTACCTTGTCGTGCTGTTGATCGTGGCGGGCGTACTGCTGCTGAGCTTCGCGAGCGGCTATCGCAACGCCGTGCGCCTCGGGCTCGACCTGCAGGGTGGCCTCGAGCTCGTGCTGAAGGCGACGCCCGACGGCGACGAGCAGCTCACGAGCGAGCAGCTGACGAAGGCCGTCGAGGTCATCCGCAGCCGCGTCGACTCGGCGGGCACCACCGAGCCGGAGATCCGCACGCAGGGCAGCGACCAGGTCGTCGTGTCGCTCCCGGGCGAGCAGAACGTCGACGCGGTCGAGCGCATCGTCAGCCAGCGTGCGCAGCTGCGCTTCTACGAGTGGGAGAAGAACGTCGTCGACGACAAGGTCTTCCGCAGTGCGCACGAGGCGCTCCGCGCGAACGACGAGAGCGCGAAGGCATCGGTCACCAAGGCGGAGAAGGACGGCGGCAAGGTCACGCGCCAGCTCTACGCCTTCGATCCCCAGGACAACCTGATCGCCGGTCCGGCCTCGAGCCAGAAGCGCCTCGTCGAGCAGACGATCGACGCCGTGCGTGGCACGCCGGAGGCCGATCGCCCCGACGGCTGGGAGACGATCGAGGAGGAGGGCGCGCTCCCGAAGGACTGGAGTTCGTTCGAGGTACCGGTCGGCAACATCCTCGTGCACGGCCCGCCGGAGCAGCTCGTCGGTGGCGACATCGCCCTCCAGGAGGGTGGCAAGTTCGACTCCAACGCAGGCGCATGGGCGCTCATCAAGGATGACCCGGGCCTGTCGGGCGACCACATCAAGAGCGCCACTGCCGGCGCCGGCCAGGGCGGCTGGGTGACGTCGATCATCTTCGACCGCACCGGTGGGCGCACCTTCGGCAAGGTCACCGAGCAGATCGCGAAGGACGGCGCGCGCAAGGGCACGCCGCAGCGCTTCGCGATCATCCTCGACGACGTGGTGCAGTCGGTTCCGCAGATCGACTACAAGCAGTACCCGACCGGCATCAAGGGCGGCCAGGCGCAGATCTCCGGGCTCGACGACCGCCAGGAGGCGGACGACCTCTCGAACGTGCTCAACAACGGCGCGCTCCCCGTGCGGTTCGAGGTCGTCTCCAAGACGCAGGTGTCGGCGACGCTCGGCTCCAAGTCGCTCGAGGACGGCCTGCGCGCCGGTGCGATCGGCCTGCTCGCGGTGATGATCTACCTCATCCTCGTCTACCGCATGCTCGGGCTCATCGCCGACCTCGCGCTGGGGGCCTTCGCGCTCATCTTCTACGGCATCGTCGTGGCGCTGCCGGTCACGATGACCCTCCCGGGCATCGCGGGTGCGATCCTCACGATTGGCGTCGCGGCGGATGCGAACATCATCATCTTCGAACGCATCAGGGAGGAGTATCGAGCGGGCCGGAGCGTCGTGCAGTCGATCACCGCCGGGTACAAGAAGGGGTTCGCGACGATCCTCGATGCGAGCGCTGTGACGCTCATCACGGCGGCACTCCTCATCGTCATCTCGATCGGAACGGTGCGCGGCTTCGCCGTGCTGCTCGGCATCGGCACGCTGCTGTCGATGTTCACCGCCGTGGCGTTCACCTACGCGCTGCTCGGCGTGCTGAGCCACATCCCGTTCTTCCAGAAGCCGTGGGTCATCGGCGGCTCGCGCAAGCACCAGGGACCGCGGTTCCACCTGCCCTTCATGAAGTACCGCAACTTCTTCATCGGGCTGACGTGCGCGGTGCTCCTCGCGGCCTTCGCGACGGTCGCGATCCGCGGGCTCAACCTCGGCGTCGACTTCCGCAGCGGCACGCGCTTCGACGTGCAGTTCCAGAAGGACACGAACGTCGGTGCGGTGGGTGCGGCGCTGCTCAAGGTCGACCCCGACTACGAGGCCACGGTGCAGGAGACCCGCGACACGGTCGGTGGCAAGCAGAGCGGCTCGTCGTTCGCCGTCACGGTCGACAAGCTCCTCGGTGGCACGCGCGGCTCCGAGGGCACGGCCGCCGAGCGCACGCGCGAGCAGCAGTCGTCGGCCCAGGAGCGGGTCCGTCAGGAGTTCGACGACCAGTTCACGCTCAAGGACGGCGGATTCAACGTGGAGACGATCGGGCCATCGTTCGGCAAGCAGGTGCTGCAGCTGGCCATCGTCGCGGTGATCGCCAGCCTGATCCTCGAGGTGCTCTACATCTGGTGGCGCTTCGAGCTGCTCTACGCCGTGCCGGTGCTGCTGTCGCTCATCCACGACATGGCGCTCGCGGCGGGTGCGTATGCGATCACGGGGCGGGAGTTCAACTCGACCACGGTCGCGGCGCTGCTCACCATCCTCGGCTATTCGCTGTACGACACGATCATCGTGTTCGACCGCGTGCGTGAGAACGCGCACATCCTGCGGAAGAGCTCGTTCAGCCGCATCATCAACACGTCGCTCAACGAGGTGCTCGCACGCTCGATCAACACGTCGATCGTCGTGCTCATCCCCGTCTCGTTCCTGATGATCTTCGGCGGCGACACGCTGCAGGACTTCGCGTTCGCGCTGCTCATCGGCGTCGCCGCCGGTGTGGTGTCGTCGATCACCGTGGCCTCGCCGGTGCTGTCGCTCCTCAAGGAGCGTGAGCCGGCGTGGCAGAAGCGGCTGCAGGCGGAGCAAGCCGCGGATGCCGCCGGCGGCACCGTCATCCCGACGACCGGCGAGACGCCCTCCAAGGCGTAGCGGCCAGACATCGGCCACCCCCGGCCGGCAGCGCCGACGCGCACTGGCAGGGGGTCCGGTCGGCTCGGTACGATGCCACCGTGCTGCCTCCCGCCTCCTACACGATCGCGCCGTGCGACCTCGACCTCGTCGCCGCGATCCGCGCCGAGCTCGACTGCACCGAGACGCTCGCGTGGGTGCTCGCGCGACGTGGGGTGAGCGTCGACCAGGCCCGTGCGCTCGTGACCGACGACCCGTCGGCCGAGGCCGCGCAGCTGCACGACCCGCTCCTGCTGGGGGAGATGGCCGCCGCCGTCGAACGCATCCGCTACGCGATCGAGCAGGGTGAGTCGATCGTCGTGCACGGCGACTACGACGCCGACGGCATCTGCTCGACGACCCTCCTGGTCGAAGGCCTCGAATCGCTCGGCGCCGACGTGCAGGCCTTCCTGCCCGACCGGTTCGCCACGGGCTACGGCCTGCACATGGATTCGGTGGAGCGGTTCGCGCGCGACGGCGCACGGCTGCTCATCACGGTCGACTGCGGCATCACCGCGATCGAGCCCATCGCGCAGGCGAACGACCTGGGCATGGACGTCATCGTCTGTGACCACCACCTCCCGGGCCCGGTGCTTCCCGACGCGATCATCGCGTCGACCAACCCGAGCGACTACCCCTTCCCGGAGTTGTGCGCGACGGCCGTGGCCGGCAAGCTCGTGCAGGCCCTCGGCGTGCCGTCGAGCGCGTCGCAGCACGAACTCGAGGCGATCGCCACGGTGGCTGACTGCATGCCGCTGGTGGAGGAGAATCGCGTGCTCGTGCAGCGCGGCCTGCGGGCGCTGCGTGCGACGAAGCGGCCCGGCCTGCTGGCCCTCATCGAGCAGTGCGGCCTTCGCCCGGCTGACATCGACGCCGAGGCCATCGCCTTCAAGATCGCACCCCGCATCAACGCCGTGGGACGCATCTCGGCGAGCGAGCGGGGCTACGAACTCCTGCGTGCCGACGCGTCACAGGCGAAGGTCCTCGCGATGCAGGTCGACGAGACCAACGAGGAGCGACGCGCGATCGAGCGCGACATCTCCGACCAGGCGATCGCGCAGGTCGAATCCTGGACGCCCGAACAGCGGGCATCGCACATCTACGTCGTGCACGGGCGGGGCTGGAACGAGGGTGTCGTCGGCATCGTTGCCTCACGTCTCGTCGAACGGTACTGGCGACCGGTGCTCGTCATCGCCGACGGCGAGCCGGCACGCGGATCGGGCCGATCGATCGATGGGGTCGACCTGCACGCGGCGCTCGCCTCCGCCGATGACCTGCTGCTGCGGTGGGGTGGGCATGCAGCGGCCGGCGGCGTCACGGTGGATCCGTCACGCATCGACGACCTGCGTACGCGCCTGACGGCCTGGGGCGCCGCGAACATCGCGCCGGGTGACCTCGCCCCCCGCGACCGCATCGATGCGATCGTGCCCGCGCACGACCTGCGCTTCGAACTGGTGCAGGAACTCGAACGCATCGCTCCGTTCGGCACCGGGTGGCAACGACCGCGGCTGTTGGCGATCGACGCCCAGGTCGAGGACTGCAAGCCCGTCGGTGGTGACCAGACCCACCTCAAGTGCACCATCCGCGTCGGTGACGTGCGGGTGCCGGCCATCGGCTTCGGCATGGCGTCCTGCATCCCGGGGGTTGCGGGCGGCGTGCGCGTCGACGTCGCACTCCGACCGTCGATCAACCGCTTCCGCGGCATCGAGAGCCTGCAGGCAGAACTCGATCGTATCTACGACATCGCACCCGAGGCTCCCGACCTCGCAGGGTGGACCGATGCCGCCCCGACACCGGCCATGCTCGAATCGCTGGTCGACATGGCCACGGGGCTGCTCCCCTCGGAGTTCGAGGGAGCCGATGCCGAACGACCGCCCGCCATCGAAGCACTGCTCGCACGACCCGACACGGTCGACCTGCGGCATCGCAACGCCGGCGACGCGCACATCGCCCAACTGCTCGCGGCCGATGCGACCGTCGTGGTCGTCGTGGCCGACGTGCACCGCCGGCGCGAACGTCTCGCAGTGCTCGCGCTCCCGTCACGCTTCAACGTGGCGACGGGCGTGCTCATCAGCGAACGCCAGACCAAGACCGCACGCGAGCGCATCCTGCGCACGGTCGCGGAGGCCCCGACGTCACGCCTCGTGATCACCGACCATGGTTCCTTCGCCCAGTTGATGGAGGAGGGGGCGGCGATCGCGGCCGACGCGATCGTCGTGCTCGACCCGCCGATGCTGGCGCGACACCGTGACCTCCTGGCCGCGGCTCCCGCGCCGCTGCACCTCGTCTTCGGAGCCAGCGAGGCTCGCTTCGCCGCCGACGTGCTGCGCGCCGTGCTCGACGTGCGCGGCACCTTCGCATCCACGTGGCGTCTCCTGCGCGACGAGGGGCCGAAGACCGCCTCGCAACTCGCGAAGAGCGCCGTCGGGGCCGAGCTCGGGCGACACGCGCCGAGCGCGCTCGTGCACGCGATCCGGTCGCTGGTCGACCGCGGACACATCACGCTCGACGCCGAGCGACGCTTCGCCGCCACCCAAGCAGCGCGGTCGGCGGCGTCAGCGACCCACTGAACGGGTACGATTGGGTGCAGATGCCCGATCCAGAAGCCCTCGACGTCGCCCTCCCCGAACCGGTGCTCCCGGACCACCTGCGCGTGCTCGTCGACTCGCTCCTCGACAAGGTGCACGAGACCGGCATCACCACCGACGACGCGCTCATCGAGCAGGCGTTCCATTTCGCCAACCGACATCACGCGGGCCAGAAGCGCAAGAGCGGCGAAGACTTCGTCGTGCACCCGGTCGAGGTGGCCAAGCTCGTCGCCGACCTGCTGCTCGACACCGATTCGGTCGTCGCCGCGCTCCTGCACGACGTGGTCGAGGATACCGAGGTCGCGACCGAGGAGGTCCGCGAGCTGTTCGGACCCGGCGTGGCGCATCTCGTCGAGGGGGTCACCAAGCTCTCGCGCATCAGCTTCGCGAGCCGCGAACAGGCGCAGATCGAGACCTACCGCAAGATGATCGTGGCGATGGCGCACGACTACCGCGTCATCCTCATCAAGCTCGCCGACCGCCTCCACAACATGCGCACCATCCGCTACCTGCCGAAGCAGAAGCAGGTGGCGAAGGCGAAGGAGACCGTCGAGATCTACGCGCCGATCGCGCACCGCCTCGGCGTGCACACGATCAAGTGGGAGCTGGAGGACCTCTCGTTCGCGGTGCTCTACCCGCGCAAGTACGCCGACATCCAGCAGATGGTGCAGACCCGCAAGGTCGACCGCGAGCGACTGATGCGCATGGCCAACGAGGAGCTGACGGCGGCCCTGGCCGAGGTCGACATCGAGGCTGACATCTCCGGCCGCACCAAGCACTTCTACTCGATCTTCCAGAAGATGCAGCAGAAGGGCAAGGAGTTCAACGAGATCTACGACCTCACGGGCATCCGCGTCGTCGTCGACAAGCTGAGCGACTGCTACGGCGCGATCGGCATCATCCACTCGATCTGGACGCCGCTGCCGGGACGCTTCAAGGACTACATCGCCATCCCGAAGATGAACGGCTACCAGTCGCTGCACACGACCGTGATCGGACCGAGTGGCAAGCCCCTCGAGATCCAGGTGCGCACCGACGACATGCACCGCACCGCCGAGTTCGGCATCGCGGCGCACTCGCTCTACAAGGAGAGCGGCAAGGTCGGCAAGAAGGGGCGCGCGGCCGCGCACCAGAAAGCCGAGGACTGGATCCGCAACCTGATCGAGTGGGAGTCGCAGGCCCAGGGCTCGCAGGAGTTCATGGACGGCCTGAAGTTCGACCTCTACGACGACGAGGTCTACGTCTTCACGCCCAAGGGGCAGGTCAAGTCACTCGCCGCGGGTGCGACGCCGCTCGACTTCGCATACGCCGTGCACACCGACGTCGGCCACCGCTGCGTCGGAGCCAAGGTCAACGGACGCATCGTGCCGCTGTCGTACACGCTCAAGAGCGGCGACACCATCGACGTGCTGACCTCCAACCAGCTCGACAAGGGTCCGAGCCGCGACTGGGCGAACATCGTCCAGACGAACCGCGCCCGCTCGAAGATCCGCGCCTTCTTCGCCAAGGAGCGCCGCGAGGACTACGAGCAGAAGGGGCGCGACTCGCTCGCCGAGGCGCTCAAGCGCCAGTCGATCCCACACGCGAAGATCGCCCAGAGCTCGCTGCTCGCCGGCGTCATCCGCGAGGTCGGCTTCAAGAAGGCGGAGGAGTTCTACGTCGCGATCGGCGGCGGCAAGTTCTCCGTGCAGATCGTCGTCGAGAAGATCCTCCAGCAGCTCAAGACCGACGAGGCCGTGCCCGACGACGCCCCGCTCATGGGCGTCATTCCCTCGAAGCAGCGCACGATCCGCAGCGGCGACGACTTCGGTGTGCGGGTCGAGGGCATCGCTGACGCCTCGGGCGTCGCGGTCCGCATGGCCAAGTGCTGCATGCCGGTGCCCGGCGACCCGATCAAGGGCTACATCTCGCTCGGCCGTGGCATCACGATCCACCGCGGTGACTGCCCGAACGTCAAGGCGCTGGAGAAGACCCCCGAGCGCTTCACGCCCGTGCACTGGGAGGGACGCCCCGACGCGTCGTTCCGTGCCGAGATCCAGATCGAGGCGTGGGATCGCGTACGACTGCTCGAGGAGATCTCCCGCACCATCTCCGAGCACGGTTGCAACATCGTGCAGCACATGGGCGTCGTCGACGACCAGATGGTCAAGGAGCGCTTCACGATCGAGCTCGGTGACGTGACGGTGCTCAAGACGCTACTCGCCGCGTTGCGCAACGTCGACTCGATCTTCGACGCCTACCGCGTGACGCCCGGCCAGGGCTGACCGCGGGGCTCGCCCGTCGAGCTGGCAGCGCTCCGGCCCACGCGATCGGCCGATGCCCCGGGTTCCGTGGCATGATGGGGACGTGGCCCGCACCGCCGTCATGAGCCAGTTCCCGACCGTCGTCTTCGACGGCGGCTGCAGTTACTGCCGTCGGCAGGAGCGCCGCATCCGCGCCCTCGACTGGACCCGCAGCTTCGAGACGCTCGCCTACGACCGCGCCGTGGCCCGCTGGCCGGAGGTCGGTCGCGGGGCCCTCGGCGACGGGCTCCGGGTTCGCTTCCCCGATGGCTCGGTCACCGTCGGCATCGACGCCGTGCGCTCGATCGCGATCCGGCTGCCGCTGTTCGTGCTCCCGGCACTGCTGCTCTGGCTCCCGCCGGTACGCACCCTCGGCGCAGTCGCGTACCGCTGGGTCGCCGCGAACCGCCGCCGCGACGACGATTCCAGCTGCGAGCGCTGAACCCGGCGGTCAGTCAGCGTCGAGGAACTCGGCGATGACCGCGTTGACCAGGTCTGGTCGCTCCCGCGCGACCATGTGCCCCCCGCCGTCGATGATGCGGGTCTGGCGCGGCGAGAGCGCCTGCTCGACCGCCGCCATCGCCTCGATCGGCGCCACCGGGTTCGCGCCGCCCCAGAGCAGCGCGAGCGGTGGGAGCCGTGCGCCTCGCGGCGGCAGCGTGAAGGTCGCCACGTTCGCCAGCATGTTGCCCAGTACCCGCAGGTTCGCGCGGTCGGCGTAGAGCTCCCGCATCTGCTCGCTCCACGTGTCACCGGGCGCCTCCCGGAATGCAGAGGTCGCCAGCCGCCCCACCAGCCGTCGGGGGAGCGGCGCGCGCGCCGTCAGCCACGACACGAACCGCGCCCCGCGCGGCGAACGCATCGACGCCCGTACGGCAGCGCCGTGGGCGCCCTGCACGAGCGAGTCGGGGGTGAAGACGTTCATGACCACGAGACGCCGCACCAGGCCCGGGTGCAGCTCGGCCAGCCGCAGCGCCACCGTTGCCCCGAAGCAGTTGCCGACGATGTCGAGCCGCTCGACGCCGAGTTCGTGGAGGAGGGCGGCCACCGAATCCACGAACAGGTCGCGCGTGTACTGCAGCTCCGGCTTCGCCGACCGACCGAACCCGAGCAGGTCGACCGTCACCACGTCATGGGTCGACGCGAACGCGGCGACCTGGGGTGCCCAGATCGCACCGGACGTGCCACCGTTGTGCAGGAGGAGCAGGGTGGGGCCGCTCCCGGTCCGCTCGAACTGCAGGCGGTGCCCCGCAGCGACGACGGTGCTCACGCGCCGCCTGCGGCCGCGTGCGCCTCGATACAGGCTCGCACCTCGTCGGTGATCGCCAACGGCTGGTGTGCCTCGAGGTCGACGTTGACGAGCGTCTGCGTCGATGTCGCGAGCAGCGTGTCGGTGCCGTCGGCCAGCACCACGGCATACTCGAACTGGATCGACGTGCGTCCCAGCCTGGCGACCCGCATGAACACCTCGAGCACGTCATCGAAGCGCGCGGGGGCGTGATACTCGATCTGGAAGGCGCGCATCACGAAGTCACCCCGCTGGCTCGTGCCGTGCGGGTCGAACCCGAGGTAGCGCCAGAACTCCACGCGCGCCACGTCGAAGTAGGGCGCGTAGCGTCCGTAGTAGACGATCCCCTGCGCATCGGTGTCGCTGAACGCGACCCGCGCGCCCGCGCTGAACGTGAACGGTGCGCGCACGTCGGTGGGCCCCGATACGTGGGGTCGGTGGTGGCGGCTCATCAGGCTCCGTGGCCGATGCGCTCGCGCGACGTCGAGCGGATGATGCCGAGCACCTCGTCGCGCTTCGCTTCCATGTCGGCGCGCGACACGACCGACTCGAGGTTGAGGCGCAGGAGCGGCTCGGTGTTCGACGGGCGCACGTTGAAGTGCCAGTCGTCGTAGTCGACCGAGACCCCGTCGACGTGCGTGATGCGCGCGTCGGCGTAGGTCTCCTTGAGCTGCTGGAGCTTGATCGGCACGTCGTCGACCTTCGAGTTGATCTCGCCCGAGATGAAGTACTTCGCGCGGATCGGGTCGATGAGGTCCGACAACCCGCCGCCCGATTCGCTCACGAGCTGCAACACCATGAGTGCGGGCACCACGCCCGTGTCGACCCCGTGGAACCCACGGAAGTAGTAGTGCCCCGAGATCTCGCCCGCGAACGCGGCGTCCTCCTTGCGGATGCGCGCCTTGATGAAGGCGTGCCCGACACGGCTCGCGATCGCGGTTCCGCCCGCCGCCTCGATCATGTCGGCGACGGCGCGGCTCGCGCGCACGTCGTAGAGGATCTTCGAACCGGGTTCACGCCGCAGGGTCAGCTCCGCGAGTACCGCCGTGATGAAGTCGCCATCGACGAACGCACCGGTGTCGTCGACGAAGAAGCAGCGGTCGGCATCGCCGTCGAACGCGATGCCGAGGTCGGCGCCGTGCTCCTTCACCTTGCCGATGATGAACTGGCGGTTCTCCTCGAGCAGCGGGTTCGGCTCGTGGTTGGGGAAGGTGCCGTCGGGCTCGTCGTTGTAGACGTGCAGCTCGAGCGGCAGGCGTTCGAGCAGGGGGAGCGCCAGCCGGGCGCCGACCCCGTTGCCACCATCGACCACGACCTTGAGCGGGCGGATCTTGTCGGCCTCGACGAACGACCAGACCTGGTCCTGGTAGCTGGGCAGGGCGTCGACCTCGCGCCGCGTGCCCACGACCGCACCGAGCGGGGCCTGCTCGGGGAGCCCGGCCGCGACGATCTCGAGCGCACCGTCGCGCACCTCGTTGAGCCCCGACTCCTCGCCGACGGGCTGGGCGCCCCGCTTCACGCACTTCATCCCGATGTATTCCTTCGGGTTGTGCGAGGCCGTCACCATGATGCCACCGTCGTGGCCACCACTCGCGACCGTGTGGTACAGCACCTCGGTGCCGACCTGGCCGATGTCGTCGACGTCGGCTCCGGCGTCGAGCATGCCGCGGATGAGTGCGTCCTGCATGCTCGGTGCCATCGTGCGCATGTCACGCCCGACGGCGAGCCGCTTCGCGCCCAGCCACTCGGCGAAGGCGCGGCCGATCGCGTACGCGCCCGCTTCGTCGAGCTGGTCGGGATACGTGCCGCGCACGTCGTAGGCCTTGAATGCAGCTGTGTCACACGCCATCGGTGGTGCCTCCGTCAGTGGTCTCGTCGCCCACGAGCTGCCACGCGTCGCGCAGCAGCTCCCAGGTGGTCTGCATGTGCTGCGCCATGACGCGGACGTCGGCGAGCACGGGCATGAAATTGGTGTCGCCCGCCCAGCGCGGCACGAGCTGCCAGTGCAGGTGGTCGGGGATGCCCGCACCTGCGGCAGAACCGAGGTTGAGCCCGACGTTGAACCCGCCGGGCCCGCGCCCGCCGTCGCCGCCCAGCGCGTGTCGGCTCGCCCGGATGGCGCGCACGAGCAGGTGCTGGCCTTCGACCAGCTCCCCCTCGGTGAGCTCGTCGAGGTCAGCGACATGGCGGTAGGGGACGACCATCAGGTGCCCCGGGTTGTACGGATAGAGGTTGAGCATCACGTACATGTGCTCGCCGCGCGCGATGACCAGCGCCGCCTCGTCGTCGTCGGCGCGCGCGTTGATGCAGAGGGGGCAGCCGGGCGGACCGGGCTCGCGCACGTACGCGAGTCGCCACGGGGCCCAGAGGTTTCCAGCAACAGCCATGCCGGCGATTCTATGCGTCAGGCAGCGCGGTGGTGCGGGAATCCAGCCTGACCGGCCGGAGCGCTCCCGCCTGCGGGCTTGACCTCGCCGGAGCGCACGAGCTGCACGAGCGTCATGACGACGTCGGGATCGAAGCGGGCACCGGCGCCGCGGAGCAGTTCCTGGGTCGCGTCGTTGAGGCTCATGGCGCGGCGGTAGGCTCGATCGCTCGTCATCACGTCGAACGCCTCGGCCGCAAGCACGATGCGGGATCCGAGGGGGATGTCCTGGCCGGCGAGGCCCAGCGGGTAGCCCGTGCCGTCGAAGTGCTCGTGGTGGTGACGCACCCACGCCGCGATGTCGCCGAGGCCGGCGTTCGTGACGATCTGAGCCGAGAGCTCGGGGTGGCGCTTGACCTGCTCGTACTCCTCGGCCGTGAGCTGGCTCGACTTCTGCACGAGGGCCTGGTCGAGGCCGAGCTTGCCGACGTCGTGGAGCAGGCCGCAGAGGTACATCTGCTGCGCGTAGGTGTCGTCGTACCCCATCGCGGTCGCGATCTGGGCGCTCAGTCGACCGACGTTCTCCGAGTGCGCGGTGCCGAGCCCCTCGAGTTCGTCGACGCCCTTCACGAGCGTGCGGGCCGCACGCAGCTGGGCATCGCGCTCGCGCGTGTTGACGCGGTCGTCCTCGTCGATGTTCTGGATCTTCGACGGGTCGAAGATGACGGTGTGCGCCTTGCCGTTGAGCTTCGCCGCGTACGAGGAGCTGTCGGCGAGCTGGCACAGGGTCGCCTGGTCCTGCGCGTGCGTCGGGAAGGTCGCGATGCCGCCCGAGAAGGTCTGCTTCGCACCGTTGGGACCACCGGTCGCGAGCACCTGCATGATGCGGTCCATGACCATCTTCGCCTCCTCGGGTGAGGTGGAGGGGAAGATGACACCGAACTCCTCGCCGCCGAGGCGTGCGGGAAGGTCGTAGGGGCGCAGGGTCTGGGTGAAGGCCGCCGCGGTGCGGATCAGCACGGCGTCGCCCTCCTGGTGACCGAAGGTGTCATTGACCATCTTGAAGTCGTCGAGGTCGAGCATCGCGATCGTCGTCTGCTCGCCCGTGCGGCTGCACCGGTAGAGCTCGGCCGCGAGCGCCTCCTGGAAGTAGCGGTGGTTACGCAGGCGGGTGAGCGGGTCACGCGTCGAACGCTCCTGCTCGACGTTGAGCGCCTGGTGCAGCTGCGCGTTGAGCGCGCGGTTCTCGGCTTCGCGGGATTCGAGCACGCGCGCCATCGAGTTGACGTCGGCCACGAGTTCGCCGAGCTCCTCGTACTCGCCCGCGTCGGAGTAGCTCGCGCGCGCCGAGAGGTCACCGTTGGCGATGTGGCGCGCGACCGTGCGCAGCTCCTGCAGCCGCGTGAGCAGCACACGCGGGATGCGGTTCGCGGTGAACAGCGCCACGACCAGCGCGACGTAGCAGATGAAGAGCCCACCGTAGATGACCGTGAAGGTCGACCGGGGACCGAAGATGACGAGCGCGTTGAGCGTGGCGAGCGGCACGCCGGCGAGGATGACGATCCGGGTGACGAGTCGGAGCGATGCGAGCAGGTCGCGCACGTCGTCACGGATCCAGCCGGCCGCGTCGGTGAGGCCGAACGGGCTGGCGAGGGTCGACGACTCCCATGCGTTGAGCCGCCACCACGGCGGCGCGAGGAATTGGCGGGCGATGAACAGGCCCGCGACGAAGGCGGCGGCGAACAGGAGGAGACCTCCGACGCCGTTGCCGATCGTGCCGAAGATGCCCTGCTTGTCTGCGAGCCAGCTGAGCAGCACCACGAGCCCGAACACGCCGACGGCGAAGCCGATGATGCGCAGGCTGCTCGCGAGGATCGATCGTGCGATGGCTCCGGTCGGTGCCAGTGACGATGACGCCGAGGAGCTGACGATGCGCTGCACGGTCGCGAAGATGAGGAGTGAGGTGCCGATCCAGGCGAGCACGCGGAGCGGGCCCCCTTCCATCCACGACGGGACGGAGGCGGCGGCGTTCAGCAGGTGCGGTGCGGTCGGGCCGAAGGGCATGTTGCGTCGGCCATCGGCAGCGACGTCGCGATACTTGATGCCCTAGAAACGCTTGGAGCGCTTGAACCAGAGCGCGAATCCACCGACCACGCCGACGATGAGTGCGACGATGATCCAGAAGGCGTGCCGGCCCTCTTGGAACGGCAGCGGCACGTTCATGCCGAACAGGCCGGTGATGAACGTCATCGGGAGCACGAGGGCGTTGAGCACCGTGAGCAGGAGGAGGGTGTCGTTGAGGTCGTGCTGCACGACCGTCTCGGAGGTGTCCTCGAGCGCCTCCACGACTTCCTTGTAGTTCTCGAGGAGGTCCCAGATACGCTGGCCGGCGTCGATCACGTCGTCGTAGTAGACCTCGAGCGTACCCGGCAGGAACCGGCTCGCCGTCTTGGCCTCGAGCACGCGGAGGGTGGAGAGCTCCGGGGAGATGATCTTGCGATACGCGATGATCTCCTGCTTGGTGTTGGAGATCTGTCGCACCATGTCCTTGGCGCGTCCCTCGAAAAGCGCATCCTCGATCTCGTCGAGCTTG
>JAOPYW010000273.1 GCA_025964405.1 Thermoleophilia bacterium
CCGGTCGACGTGCTGTTCGGCGCGACCACCCAGACCTTCCACGTCGGCCCGATGTCAGTCGCGGTGCCGGGATTCGTGAAGGGCGTGCTGCACGTGCACGGCCGCTTCGGCAGCCTCCCCTTGAGCCGTGTGCTCGAGCCCGCCATTCGCATCGCACGCGAGGGCATCCAGATCCCCGCGTCGCAGGCCTATGCGCACCACCTGCTGACCCCGATCCTCACGCGCACCGCCGCGGGGCGCGCGATCTTCGCCCCGCGCGGACCGATGCTGGTCGCCGGCGACCGGTTCGCGCAGCCTGACCTCGCCGACATGCTCGAGGTGCTGGTGGCCGAGGGCGAATCGGCCTTCTACCGAGGCGACATCGCGCGCGAGATCGTCAAGTGGAGCGCCGACAACGGTGGGCTGATCACGCGCGCCGACCTCGAGCAGTACCAGGTCGTCGAGCGCGAGCCCGTGCGCGGCACGTGGCGTGGCTTCGAGTTCGTGACGCCCCCGCCGCCCTCGTCGGGTGGCGCGCTCATCGCCTTCACGCTGCAGGTGCTGCAGCGCGCGAACGGCGGCATCGACGGCCCGCCCATCGACGTCGAGACCGCCGACGGCGTGCAGCAGCTGGTCGCGGCACTCATCGCCGCCAACGGCATCCGCGGCAGCGAGTTCGACGGCTGGCTGTATGGCGAGGGGCTCGTGCCGTGGCTCCTGTCGGAACCGGTGTTCGGTCGTGGTGATGCACTGCACGCCGCCGCACATGACGCGACGCCGCCGCCACCGAGTTCGCGGCTCGGATCGACGACGCACCTCTCGGTGATCGACGCGAACGGGGGAGCGGTCTCGATGACCACCACAACCGGGTGCGGCTCCGGGGAGTTCGTGGGGCGCACCGGCATCCACCTCAACAACATGATGGGGGAGGAGGACCTGCTCCCCGTCGAGCACGTGCTGAGCCCGGGCGAACGCCTGACCAGCATGATGTCGCCGAGCATCGTCGTCGCGGGTGGGCACCCGATCCTCGCCACGGGCAGCGCCGGCTCGAGCCGCCTGCGCGGCGCGATCGTGCAGACGCTCCTCCGCGTGCTCGAATCCCGCCTGATCCCCGGAGGCGAGTCGCTCACGCTGCAGCAGCGCCTGGAGGCGGCCGTACAGGCACCCCGCGTGCACGCCGAGGCCGGCGTGGTGCAGGTCGAGCCCGGGTACCCGGAGCCAGCGGTCGCGCGGCTGCTCGACCTCGGTCACGAGCTCAATCGGTGGCCGAACACGAACATGTACTTCGGCGGTTCCAACATGGTCGCGATCGACGGTGACGGCAGCTTCGCAGCGGCCGGTGACCATCGACGCGGCGGTGGAGCCTTCGTCGCCCTCTCCGACGGAAGCGTGCGCCCGGCATGACCGACACCACCGAACGCTTCGCGGCCAAGGCCGCGCTGCGTGACCTGCGCCCCTACGAGCCCGGCCTCTCGGCCGAGGCCCTGCGGCGCCGCATCGGCGACGAGCACCGCATCGTGAAGCTCGGCTCGAACGAGGGTCCGTGGGGTCCGCTGCCTGCTGCGGCCGAGGCCATCATCGCGCACGTCGAGGGGCTCAACCGCTACCCCGACGGGTCGTTCCACGAGCTGCGGTCGCTCATCGCGGCCGACCACGGTGCCACCCCGGAGCAGGTCGTGCTCGGCAACGGCGCCGATTCGATCCTCATCAACCTCTCCCTGTCCCTGCTCGAGCCCGGCGACGAGGTGGTCTACGGCTGGCCGAGCTTCATCACGTACCCGATCAGCGTGCGCAAGGTGGGAGCGGTGCCGGTGGGGGTCCCGCTCGACTCCGACTACCGCTACGACCTCGATGCGATGCTCGCCGCGATCACCGACCGAACGCGGCTCGTCTACGTCTGCAACCCGAACAACCCGACGGGCACCTACGTCGATCGCGCGCGACTCGCAGCCTTCATCGAGGCGTTGCCGGAGCACGTGCTCTGCGTGCTCGACGAGGCCTACCACGAGTACGTCGTGTCGGACGACTACGCCGACGGCATCCGCGAGTTCGTCACCGGGCCTGCAGCCCGTGGCAACGTGATGGTCCTGCGAACGATGTCGAAGATCTACGGGCTCGCCGGCCTCCGCATCGGGTGGGGCGTCGGCCCCGCCAACGTCGTACGCTCGGTCGACGTCGTGCGCGGTCCCTTCGAGATGAACGCGCTCGCGAACGCCGCCGCGCTCGCCAGTTTCGGCGCGCGCGACCAGCTGGAGATGCGCGTCGCGGCGAACGAGGCCGGACGCACCGCGCTCGAAGCGGCACTTCGCGAGGTCGGTCTCGACCCGATTCCCGGTGCCGCGAACTTCGTCTGCGTGCCCCTTCCCGAGGGCGTCACCGGGCGGGCGGTTGCCGATGCGCTGCAGTCGATCGGCGTGATCGTGCGTCCCCTCGACGGCTTCGGCATGCCCGACGCGTTCCGCATCTCCGTCGGTACACCCGAGGAGATCGAGATCTCGATCGCCGCGATTCGCGCGACGCTCCCCGGCCTGCTCGCAGCCGGCTGAGGTCAGGCTGCCTGGTCGTGCGCCTGTTCGTTCGCGGCGAGCTGTTGGCGGGCCCAGTCCATCGCATCGCCATGTGCTGCCGGCGGTAGCGGCGCCGACGGCTCGGCCTCGCGCGCGGCTTCGAGTGCGGCGCCCGGGGCCTCGACGTGCCACGGCTCCACGATGCGTCCGTACTGCTCCATCAGCTGCGTGAAGACGCCCGCCTCGACGAGCGGCACCATCGCTTCCACGACACCGGGATCGAACTGGCGGCCGGCCCCGGCGCGCAGTTCGGCGATCGCCTGCGTGACACCGATCGCCTTGCGGTAGACGCGATCGCTCGTCATCGCCTCGAACGCATCGGAGACGAGGATG
>JAOPYW010000286.1 GCA_025964405.1 Thermoleophilia bacterium
CGGGAGACGACGATCCAGTGGCCGGAGTCGTAGCGGCGGATGTCGTAGTACGGGAACCGCGCCGTGTAGGTCTGCGGGTGCGACGGGTTGCCACCCATGATCACGGGCTCGCCGTGGTCCTTCACGCGGCGCAGCATGTCGCGCACGTCGTGCAGCACGCGCGCGCTGCAGCCGGCCAGCTCGATGACGCGCTGCAGGTGGATGTTGTTCGTGCCCTTCCAGCGGTCGGTGCCGCCGGTCGCGAGGCTCCGTACGTAGAGCACGAGGTCTTCGCCGCGATAGCGGTCCTCGCCGGGCACGGGTCGTCCCGCCAGGCGGATCGCCATGATGACGCTCGCCGGCCCACAGTTCGCTGACGCGTTCGGTGACCCCGGGTTGTAGACCTCGTCGGCGACCTGCGCGATGTGGATCTTCGCCGGGTCGACCGGCTCCACGGGCGTGCCGAGCAGCAGCTCCTTGGCGCGCCGCGCGAACCAGCCGCCGCGGGTCTCGCCGTCGGTGCCGTGGGGCGGGTGCGGTGCTGCGTGCGCGTTCGATGCGGGCGGGGGAGCCATGGCACCAGATTGCGGCCAAACGCTGGCCTCGTCAAGCGTTGGCGGCCCGAACACGTGGGCCTCGTCTAGTGCCGGATAGATTGCGGGCATGACCGAACGCGACAGCGACACGATCGACCGACCCCGCACCGCCCTCGTCACCGGGTCGGCGCGCCGCGTCGGGCGGGCGATCGCCGCAGCACTCATCGCCGACGGCTGGCACGTGCTGGTGCACGCACGGGATGCAGGCGCGGCCGAGCGTGCGGCGCTCGAACTCGGCGCCTTCGCTTCGGCAGGAGCCGACCTCGCCGACGTCGCCGGCGTCACCCACCTCACGGAAGCCGCGAGGGCTGCATTCGCGGGCCGCGGCCTCGACCTGCTGGTCAACTCCGCATCCTCGTTCGAGCAGCACGCCGAGTGGGGTGACGGGGGAGCTGACGGCTGGGCCCGGGCCTTCGACGTGAATGCGCGGGCCCCGTACCTCCTGACGGCCGCGCTCACCGACCTGCTCGGCGCGGCGCTTGGGTGCGTCGTCAACGTCAGTGACCGCGCGGCGCACGAGCACTGGACCAGCCATCCGCTGCACGCCGCGTCGAAGGCGGCACTCGAGTCACTCACGATCTCGGGCGCGAAGGCCCTCGCGCGCGCGGGCGTGCGCGTGAACGCGGTCGTGCCCGGCAACATCCTCCCGCCCGAGAGCTGGAGCAGGGAGCGCATCGAGCGCGTGGCCGCGGCGGGCGAGCTCAGCTCCCTCGCGGCCCTGGTCGACGCGATTCGCGAACTGGTGGCCGACGCCTCACGAACCGGCGAGATCGTGCACCTGTAGCGCGATAGGCTGCGGTTCGGCGCGCGACCGAGTCCGACGCGCGCGGCATCTTAAGGAGCATGACTTCCCTTATGAGCAACGACCCTGCAGTCGCCAACCTGATCAACGTGCACAACCACGGGCACGTCCATCTCGAGGATTCGATGGGCAGCGACCTGCACATCGTCAACAACGCGCGCGTGTCGTTCGACCAGGAGTCGGAGGAGTTCACCGCCAAGGAGCGCGGCCTCCTCAACTTCCTCATGCGCGAGCGGCATGGCAGCCCGTGGGAATCGGTCGTGTTCCGGTTCGACGTGAAGGCGCCGATCTTCGTGATTCGTGAATGGCAGCGGCACCGCATGGGTTCGTTCAACGAGCAGTCGGCGCGGTACTCGGTCGTGCCCGACCACTACTACGTGCCCGAGACCGACTACGTCCGGCAGCAGCTCGGCAAGCCGGGTGCCTACCACTTCGATCCGATCGACGATCCCGCGGTGGCGAAGTCGACCATCGAGCTCATCGAGTCGACCCAGCGCGACGCCTTCGACGCCTACCACCGCATGCTCGAGAACGGCGTCGCGAAGGAGCTCGCGCGCACGGTGCTCCCCGTCGGCATGTTCAGCCGCATGAAGTGGACGGTCAACCTGCGTGCGCTGTTCAACTTCGTCTCGTTGCGCCATCACGAGCATGCGCAGCGTGAGATCCGTGACTACGCCGCCGCCGTGGAAGACCTCGCGAAGACGGTCGTTCCGGTCGCCTTCGAGGTGTTCGAGGCGAACGGGCGCGTCTGCCCCTGATACATGGGGTGATCGTGGCGGGCGGCGCACCGGGCCCGTGCAGTCACTCTCAGTGGTCCTGCCCTGTCACCTCGGCGGAGACGTGCGTCCCCTGCGCGGCGCCGGGGCGGAGGGCGGCGGCACGACCGGACCGATGTCGCCATCGGGAGCGTCGTCGAGATCCATGATGACGGGCGCGTGGTCGCTCGGACCCGTGCCTTTGCGAGCCTGCCGGTCGACCCAGGTTGCAGCGACACGATCGGCGACTGCATCGCTCGCCAGCAGGAGGTCGATACGCATGCCGAGGTCCTTGTGGAACATCCCCGCCCGGTAGTCCCAGAAGGTGAACACCCGCTCGTCGGGCCACCGTTCGCGCATCACGTCGCGAAGGCCGAGCGCCTGGAGCTCGACCAGTGCCGCACGCTCGGGCTCGGTGACGTGCGTGTGTCCCGCGAAGGAAGCCGGGTCGAATACGTCGTCGTCGGTCGGAGCCACATTGAGGTCACCGCACACGACCGTCGCTGCTGGCCGGCCCCGCAGACTGTCGCGCAGCCCCGCGAGCCACTCCAGCTTGTACCGGTAGTGGTCCGACTCGGGGTCGCGACCGTTCGGGACATACACCGAGGTGATGCGCACGCCGTCGCATGTCGCCGTCACGGCGCGCGCCTCGACTTGTGGAAACCCGGGTTCCCCGGGAAAGCCGCGTACGACGTCGGCAAGCCCGACCCGCGACAGGATGGCAACGCCGTTCCAGGACGCCTGGCCATGGACGGCAAGCTCGTATCGACGTGCAGCGAGTTCGTCGCCGAGGAGCGCGATGAACGCGTCGTCGGCGAGCTTGGTCTCCTGCAGGCAGACGACGTCGGGCTGTCGCTGGTCCAGCCAGTCCAGCAGTCGTGGTGCACGCTGCTTGACCGAGTTCACGTTCCACGTGGCGATACGCATGTGCGGGACGCTACAAGGTACGCCAGCCACGCGTCACCGCGGGGGACGTCAGCGCCGCTTCGACGGCGATGTGGCGGTCCAGACCGCGGTTTCGTCGCCACCGGCCTCCTGGCCCGTGCGGCGGCGCGTCGCTCCGGGTAGAGCCCACCCATGACGAACCGACGAAGCGAGAAGCAGACCCGAGCATGCTCGGGCCTGACCGAGCGAGGAGCGTTCGCACGGGTGTGGCGCCGACAGGCGGTGCGACCGTGACGAGCTTCGACACGTGGCCACCCATCAGCATCGCCGGCACGGGTTCGTACGTGCCCGCGGGCGTGATCACCAACGCCGAGCTCGTCGAGAACGGCCTCGACACCACCGCGGAGTGGATCGTCGAGCACACCGGCATCGAGGCGCGGCGGTGGGCCGCACCGGGCGAGACGACCGCCGTGCTCGCGACCCGAGCGGCGGAGGCGGCGCTCGCCGCTGCCCGCGTTGACCCACACGACATCGACCTCGTGCTGCTCGCGACCTCGACGCCCGATTGGCAGACGCCCGCGACCGCAACCGCCGTGCACCAGGCGCTCGGACTGCGACCCGACGCGGGCGCCCTCGACGTCGACGCCGCATGCTCGAGCTTCGTCTACGCGCTGCACGTCGGCGCCTCGATGCTCGCAGGCGGCGAATCGTGGACCAACGTGCTCGTCGTCGGTGCCGAC
>JAOPYW010000171.1 GCA_025964405.1 Thermoleophilia bacterium
ACGGGTGCCGTGCAGGCCGTGCTCGACGGCGACCTCGACGAGTTCATCCGTACCTTCCTGCTGCACAAGGCAGCCGGCGGCTCGAGTTCGCGCGTCGAGGACCACGAACTGGAGTGAGCGCCCACGAGCTTGCCTGATCGGCGGAACGAAGGTCGTGACGCCGCAGCCGCACGAGCTCGACGAGTAACTCGCGAGTTTTGCTACAAGCTCCATGACTAGGGCGCGCTTGGTCGGGTAGGGCTCTCCCATCTACTCGAACGTCATGGGAGAAGAATGGCCAGCACGAAGACCAAGGCCGTCGTCGCACTCGGAGCGATCGACATCGCGCGTCAGCTCGCGAAGGCGTATTCCGCACGCCAGGAGGCGGAGCGCGACGCGCTCGGGTTCGGCGCCGGGTTCCGACAGGATGCTGCGCAGCTGACCCACCGCCTCGGCGACCGTCTCCCCGACCACCTGCAGTGGGGGATCCCGCCGTGGCGCACCGAGCCCACGGTCAAGGACCGCGCGCTGCACTGGTTGCCGATCGCCGCCGTCATCGCGGCGAGTGCGGCAGCCGTCGTGGCCAGTGCGCGCTGGGTCGCGAGCCACGAGCCCGACGCCGACAGCGAGACCATGCTCGCCAACTCGCGCGTGGTCGGCGCGGTCACCGCCGGCGGCAAGGCCATCGACGCGGGGGTCAGCAGGATGGCGGAGGGTGCCTCAGGTGCCGCGGTCGGTGGAGCGTCGGCGATCGCCGCCGGGAGCTCGGCCGTGAAGGCCGCCGCCATCACCAAGGCGAAGGACGAGCTCGACACGAAGGTCGTCAAGCCCATCAAGAAGAAGGTCGTGCTCTACGGCGCACTCGCCCTCGTGGGCCTGACCGTGTACCTCGTGCTCATCGTCGGCCTCGCCCAGCTCCTGTTCGACCAGTTCTGATGGCGTGGCGTCGACGACGCAGGACCGAGGCCCCTTCGGTGGGGGAGCTGCGCCGGCTCAAGGACGTCGGTTTCCTCAAGGAGGTCGGGGCGGGCATCGGTGAGTACCACCTCACGTCGTTCGCGGCGGCGCTGGCCTACGGTGCGGTCTTCGCGGTGATTCCGCTGGTCGCGGTGCTCGTGAGCCTGCTCGGCATCTTCAACGCGACCGACCTCGTGAACCGGGCCATCGACGAACTGGGCGGCATCCTTCCGAGCGACGTGCTGTCACTCATCGACACGCAGTTGACGCAGGTGGCGACGACCCGGGATTCCGGCGCACTCGGCGTGGGGGCCATCATCAGCATCCTCATCGCGATCTGGGGCGTGAGCGGTGCGATGCGCCGCATGATGGAGGCGCTCAACGTCGTCGAGGGCTCCGATCCTGACCCGCGCAGCGCGGTGAAGCGGTACCTCGTCTCGGTCGCGCTCGCGCTCGGCGCCGTGCTGCTCATCGTGGCCGCACTGCTCGTCATCGTCGTGGGCGGCGTCGCCGCCGACTCGATCTTCGGCATCATCGGGCTGGGATCAACGGCGGCCACGGTGTGGAGCATCCTGCGCTGGCCGGCGTTCCTCGTGCTGGCGCTCGTCGGCATCGGGTTGCTCTACCGCTGGGGGTCGGGCACGCGCACCTACGGCAACATCATCACGCCAGGTGCCCTCTTCGGTACGTTCGGATGGGTCGCATTCACTGGCCTGTTCTCGATCTACGTGCGTTTCTCGTCGTTCGACGCAGCTTGGGGCGCGGTCGCGGGAATCATCGTCTTCCTGCTCTACACGCAGTACACGGGCATGATCCTGCTCATCGGGGCCCTGCTCGACAGCAAGCTGCGGGAGCGCTGAGCCGGCCATCGAACTGCTGGCCACCCACGGCCAGTCGTGCGTCCGGAGGCTGCCGCGAACCCGGCCGTCGATAGCGGCGAACCCATCACGTGCTCCAATATCTGCAACCATGCCAGTGATGAGCGACAACCCCAGGACATCCGATACCGGTTCGATGCGCATCCCCGCTGCCGACCCCGGCACGCAGGCGATGCACCAGGTGGGCCTCAAGCCCCCGGGCAGCGCGATGGTCGTCTTCGACCACGTCTCCAAGCGGTACGTGGAGGGAGACCACGTCTCCGTCGGCATGGATGACGTCAACCTCCGCATCGACAAGGGCGAGTTCGTCTTCGTCGTGGGCCACTCGGGTTCGGGCAAGTCGACCTTCATCCGCCTGATGCTCAAGGAGTCGGATCCCGACCAGGGCAAGATCATGGTCGGCGGTCGCTCGCTCTCGACGCTCAAGGCGTCGAAGGTGCCGCTGCTGCGCCGCAACATCGGCTGCGTCTTCCAGGACTTCAAGCTGCTCCCGAACCGCTCCGTGTTCGAGAACATCGCCTACGCCATGCAGGTCACCGGCGCCTCGAAGCAGGAGATCCGCCGCCGCGTGCCGCAGATCATCCACCTCGTGGGCCTGAGCGAGAAGGTCGATCGCTTCCCCGACGAGCTCTCCGGTGGCGAGCAGCAGCGCGTCTCGATCGCTCGCGCGTTCATCAACCGCCCGCCGCTCCTCATCGCCGACGAACCGACCGGCAACCTCGATCCCGAGACGTCACTCGGCATCATGGACCTGCTCCTGCGCATCAACCGCGAGGGCGGCACGACCGTCATCGTCGCGACCCACGACACGGGCATCGTCGACCGGCTGCGCAAGCGCGTCATCCAGCTCGAGGGCGGACGCCTCGTCCGCGACCAGGCACGTGGTGGCTACGACGACACCGTCGCCCAGGAGATCGGCCTCGATCGCACCGGCACGACGAGCCAGTTCCCGGCCGTCAGCGCACACGTACCCGGAACCACGGGCGTGTTCCCCGCGATCACGCCCCAGCAGCTCCAGGACACGACTGACCCGACCGACGGTCCGGAAGGCATCTGATGCGCACCCGCATGAACTTCTACTTCTCCGAGGCCGTCCGGTCGCTCGCGACCAACAAGGCCACCTCGATCGCGGCCGTCGTCGCGATGTTCGTCGCGCTCCTCATCGTCGGCGCCGCCGGCGTGGGCTTCGTCAAGATGCGCGCCCAGAGCGCGGCCATCCAGAAGGATGCCAGCATGGTGAAGGTGTTCCTCAAGGGGAACATCACCTCGGCGCAGATGAACACGCTCCAGGCCGCCATGTCGGGCGACAGCGGCATCTCCAAGGTCGAGTACGTCGACAAGGACGAGGCCCTGCGCCGCGCGAAGAAGCTGTTCAAGGAATCGCCCGGCATCATGGAGAACCTCGCCGGCAACCCGTTCCCGGCGTCGCTGGAAGCCACGCTCAAGGACCCGAAGAAGATGAGCTCGGTCGCCGGCGCCTACCGCGGTCAGCCCGGGGTCAAGGAAGTGCGCACCGGTGGAGCCGATGCACGCCGCGCGATCACCATCCTGCAGTGGGCCACCGCCGTGTTCTTCGCGGTCGGCATCGGCATCCTGGTCGCAGCGACGGTGCTCGTCTCCAACACGATCCGCCTGTCGATCTACAGTCGCCGCCGGGAGATCGAGGTCATGAAGCTGGTCGGCGCCTCCAACAGCTTCGTGCGCATGCCGTTCATGATCGAGGGCTTCGTGTGTGGCGTCATCGCCTCGCTGCTCGCGATGGCTGCGGTGGTCGGGCTCGTCAAGCTGCTCGCCCACACCCTGCAGAGCCTGGTCGGCGACTCGACCACGATCGGCACGGCCGACGGCGGCGCACCGATCGGCTTCATCGCCCTCGGCCTGCTCGCACTCGGCATCCTGCTCGGGATGTTCGGGTCGGCATCCTCGATGCGCAAGTACCTGAAGACCTGATCGACACCGCCTGACGCCTCAGGGGGTCGGGTGGGTAGAGTTCAGGCATGCCGCTGACCTGCTGCCAGATCGTTCGCAAGGGCCGCTTCGTGAGCGCGCTGCCATGGTTCGAGAACGGTGCATCGATCTCGCTCGGTGACGCCAAGGCGCACCACGGCAGCGTCGGCAAGCTCGCGTTGGTGCAGCACACCCGCGAATTCGGTCGGGTCACCGAGGTGCTCGGGCCGATCGACTCGATCACCGCGGTCATGCGTGGGCTGCTCGCGGAGCAGGGACTGCTCGGCGACGTGCCGGCCCCGGGGGAGCCGATCGGCACGCCGACCAAGGCCGTGCAGGCCCAGCTCGACGACCTGCCGCGCGAGATTCCCCACCTCGACACGCGCCTCGACTGCCGTGGCGACCTCGTCGTGACCATCGACCCACCGACGGCGAAGGACCACGACGATGCGATCGGACTCACGCGCGCTGCGGCCGGCGCGAGCCACGCATGGACCGTCGCCGTGCACATCGCCGACGTCTCGGCCTACGTGCCCACCGGTTCGCCCATCGACGAGGCGGCGCGCGAGAAGGCCATGAGCGCGTACGTGCCGGGCACCGTGGCGCCGATGCTGCCGTTCGAGCTCTCGAGCGACCTGTGCTCGCTGCGCCCCGGCGTCGATCGCGGCTGCGTGAGCGTGTTCGCCGACCTCGACGCAGCGGGGGAGGTCGTCGACCTGCGCTTCGCGCGCACGGTGATCCGCAGTGCGCGCCGACTCAGCTACGACGAGGTCGACCGCGTGCTCGCGAAGCGCGCATCGATCGATCCGTTGATCGATGGCCTGCTCGCCGACATCGACGCCGTCACGCAGCTCCTGGCCGACCGTCGTGCGAAGCGCGGCGCGCTCGTGATGTCGCTGCCCGAGACGGTGATCGAACTCGAGGGTGACCGCGTCACCGGCGCCCACCTCGACTTCGGCAGCGATTCACACCGGTTGGTGGAGGAGTGCATGCTGCTCGCCAACGACGCGGTCGGTGCGTACCTCGCGCGCGAGGAGGCCCCGGGCATGTGGCGCATCCACGAGCACCCCGAGGCGACCGCGATCGAAGGGCTGTTCCGCACCTTCGAGGAGCTCGGCGTGCCGATGCCGCCGATGCCCGACCTCGCGACGATGACTGGCACCGAGGCCGCGGCGATCGCCTCGAAGGCCGCCGTCGCTGCACGTCGCTATGCCGAGACCTCCGGCCGGGGCCGCATCAGCTTCGCGCCGCGCGTGCTCCGCGCGCTGCAGAAGGCCGATTACCGCGCAACGTCCGGACCGCACTCCGGCCTCGCAACCGAAGACTACGGGCATTTCACCTCCCCGATCCGCCGCTACCCCGACCTCGTCAACCACCGCTCGCTGCTCGAGTTGCTGGGCTTGGAGACCGGGGAGCCGGCGACCGAGAACCTCAAGCTCGTGGCCCAGTCGGTGAGCGAGACGGAGCGCGAACTCCAGAAGCTCGAGCGCACCGCCAACAACATCGCCCTGGCGTACCTCCTGCACCAGCGCCTCTTCGCGGGGGAGCTGCTCGGCGACGACGGTGCCGGCATGTTCCATGGCGAGGTCGTCGGGTTGATCGGCGCCGGCATGTTCGTGCGCTTCGGTGACGTGTTCGACGGCTTCGTGCCGGCCCGCACGCTCGCCACCAACGAACGCTACGAACTCGACGAAGCCGGGCTCGCGCTCGTCGGCCAGCGCAGCAAGCACCGGTATCGCCTCGGTGATCCGCTCGAGGTCTACGTCGACAACATCGATCGTGCCCGCGGTCGGGTGGAGCTGCGCCGCGCGGGCACCTCGGCCGGCGCCCACCGCCGCGAGGGCGCGAGCGCCGGCGTCGACCGCGCCCGTCCCAAGTCGTCGAAGCCGAAGCCGCGCCGTGGCGGTGGCGGCGGCGGTGGTGGCAAGAAGGGCAAGCGCCCCGCCAAGCGACCCCGATGATCACGGTGCGCGGCGGTATCGCGCGGGTCTGGCTCCCCGACCACTGATACGCTGCGCTCCTGATGATGGCCGCAGCGAAGAAGAAGGACGACGGCAACAAGACCGTCGCCGAGAACCCGAAGGCCCGGTACGACTTCCACATCCTCGAGACGATCGAGGCGGGCATGGTGCTCACCGGCACCGAGGTGAAGTCGATGCGGGCCGGCAAGGCGGGCATTCGCGAAGCGTACGTGCGCATCGATCGTGACGAAGCATGGGTGATCGGCATGTCGATCGCCACCTACGAGCAGGGCAACGTCTTCAACCACGAGCAGACCCGCACGCGCAAGCTGCTGCTGCACCGCCGCGAGATCGACGCCCTGCACGTGCACATCACGCGCAAGGGCAACACGCTCATCCCGATCTCGCTCTACTTCAAGGGCGGGCGCGCGAAGCTCCTCATCGGCGTCGCCAAGGGCAAGGACAAGGGCGACAAGCGCCAGACGATCATGGAGCGGGATTCCAAGCGCCAGGTCGATCGCGAAATCAAGGACGCTCGGCGCTGAGCACGCCGATGGCTGCGTCGTGGCGCTCGTGCCGCGCTCGAACGCACCACAGTGCGATCTTCGCGCGACTCTCACGGCACTCCTTGCCCTCGACGCGCTCAGCTCCTCGCTGGTGACTCAGCAAGCTGGGGTGGTTGGTGGTTGCGCGGTTCGGAGAATCGGGGTTCACTGGTCATGGGACACACGACCGGCACCTCTGCGTAAGGGACGACGCGACGGCCGGCCACGGGGGACGAATCACTATGAGCCACGTACATGCAGCGACTGCGACCTTGCCGACTCCGGCGATCGCCGCGCCGAAGGCAGCCACACCCGCGCTCGCAGCTCCGGCCGCCACGGGTGGTGGCATGGCTGGTATGGCTGGCATGGCCGGGTGCGATTCGGCACCGTCCACCACGCTCGCAGGAGGCGCCGGACAGGCAGCCACCGGAGCCAACGCCATCGGTGGCGGCACCGACCTCGTCTCGGCGCTCAACGCACTCCAGGCAGCGGTCAAGGCGCTCGCCGACGTCGTTTCCAAGATGGCAGCCGGCACGGCGACGAAGGTCGCCGGCGCCCAGGGCACTGGAGCCACCGCCGAGCAGTACGTCGCGCCGCTCACCATCGCGCAGACCACGAAGGCTGATACCAAGGAGGACAGCACCTTCGAATCCCAGGTGCTCGACCTCATCAACAAGGAGCGCGCGAAGGGCGGCCTCTCGGCCCTCTCCTACAACGCAGCCCTCGACTCCGCAGCCGAGAAGCACGCCGGCCAGATGGCCACCGTGAAGACGATGGCGCATGACGGTATCGGCGACGGCGACCCGGGCGAGCGCATCCGCGCCGAGGGCTACAAGAACGCCTGGGGCGAGAACGTGGCCGTCGGCCAGCTGACGCCCGAGCAGGTCGTGCGCGAGTGGATGAACAGCCCCGAGCACAAGCGCAACATCATGGATCCGAACTTCAAGCTCTCGGGCATCTCGCAGGTCGTCGACACGACCGGCCGCAAGTACTGGGCCCAGGAATTCGGCGCCTGACGCGACGCCGGCACCTGATGTCAGTCAGCTGAAGCGCATGCTGCCAGCTCCATGAAGACGAAGATCACCGGGCCCCGCTCCGTCGCGAAATTCGCGCACGGTACGGGGCCCGGAATGGTGATCGACCGTTGTCAGTCAGGCGGCGCGCGCCGGCTAGCCGAGCTGCTTGATGAGCCCGCTATCCTGCGCGATGGCCTGGAGCACGTCGGGCGAGCCGAGGCCGGTGGGCTGCACGCCCTTCATGATCTCGTAGCGACGGATCGCGTTCTGGGTCGTCTTGTCGAAGGTGCCGGTCACCTTCGGATAGAACTGGCCGATCGCCTTCAGGTTCTTCTGCAGGGCGAGCACGTCGTCGCCCTTCGAGCCCATGCGGAGCGTCTCGCCGGTCGCTGCGGGCGTCACGGTGGTCGGCGGCTGCACGGCGGCCTGCTGCTGCGCCTCCATGGCGAGTGCCTTCTTCTTGCCGATGAAGTGCACGATGCCCGCGCCGATGACGCCGATCGCGGCACCTGCGGCAGCCATGATGCCCTTCGCGGCCCAGCCTCCCGGGCCGAGGTTCGTGATCCAGGCGATCGGCAGGAACGAGGCGCCGAAACCGGCTCCCGCTCCCAGCACGCCGCCGACCAGGAGCTTCTTCACGAGCGAGCCGCCGCCTGGCGCAGCGCCTGATCCCTGCGCCATGTAGGCGCCGGCCGAGGTGGTGCCGGCCGTGAACGACTGTCCGACCTCACCGCCACCCTTCGCGGCCGGGTTGTCGACGGCCTCGATGGCTGCGACGAAGTTCGTCTTCACGGTCGATGCGATTGCGCTCAAGCTCATGTGGTTCCTCTCCCAAGGTACAACGGTCATCTGGCTATCGCGGTCACCAGCGACTTTGGTTCATCTAGGCCACCGAATGGCCGCCTGAGGTACGACGCTGCGTCGCTTTCGACGGAATCCCTGCTCATTCAGGGGAGCTGCGGGCGAAGCGGAGCCGCTGCCGGATGCCGCCATTGACCTTGACGCCGGATGGAAACGTCGTACGGTGGAAACACAGGTTTCCTGCTGAACGGAGCTCCCCGCCATGCGTCGCCTCATCACCGCACTGACCGTCATCGCCGTGACACTCGTGGTCGCGCCTGCCGCGAACGCGGCATCGAGCCAGCAGATCCTCGCGGCACCCGTACCCGCGGCTACTGACGGCCTCGATGAGATCCACTCGATGGTGACGAACTTCGCGTACAGCGTGGCGAACGTCGACGCGGGCGAGGAGAACTGCGCGTACTTCTCGACCCAGTACCGAGCGCTCGGAGCCACCGACGCGCTAGGTGCAGCCTGGCGCGAGGTGCCGATGTACCACGGTCTTCGCGCATCCGTGCCATTGGCCGGAGCATGGGGGACGGCCTACGGCGCGAAGACCGTGCAGTTCCGCATCGGCCCGAACTGCAATCCGAACTCGAGCGTCATCACCAAGAGGATCCAGTACCTGAAGCCGCACGCGCTCGACCCGGTAGTGGAGGTCGTGACTGTGCCGAGCAAGGTGAGTACCGACACCGTCTCGGTCGCAATCGCCGCCAAGGCTGGTCCGTACGATGCGCCGAAGACGCTGCAGGTGCGTTTCGCCACGGAGACAGGTCAATGGCAGGCGCCCACGGGGGAGTGGGGGCAGTACGCCGCCTACAAGCCGGTCATGACGGCGCCGGTGAGCGACGGCGTGGGCACCAAGGGCCTGTTCGTCATGGTCGTCGACGGTCAGCGCGACTCCAACATCAAGTTCGTGCGCTTCACGCGCGTGAAGGCCGCAGCTCCGTCTGCCGCGGTGAACAACGCGCCGGTGCTCACGGCGATCTCGACGCCGGCCACGGTCGCGGGTGCGACGGTCACCGTTACTGTGAAGGCGAGTGACGACAACGCCGTGAAGCGCATCCGCTTCGCGACGGAGGACGGCAACTGGACCGCCTGGCGCGCCTACGCGGGGACGTCGTACGCCGCGCCGGTGAGCGCCGGACGCGGCTTCAAGGGGGTCTTCGTGCAGGTGCAGGACGCCGGGTATGCGACCTCGTCGATCCTCTACCGCAAGTACACGCGCGTTTCGTAGCCGCGCTATGCTGATGGGGTACCACTCACGGGGGCGACCTGGCTTCGACAGGGTCATTCGCGAGGGTGGGTCGCGAGTCGAGGATGCCGGTTGGCCTCGTAAATCAGTCCGGCAGAACACACATGCCAATAACAGCATGAACATCAGCGAGGGTAACCTCGCACTTGCTGCCTGATTTCGATTAGGTAGGAAGGACCCTCGTCGCCGTCTGCCCGTGGCGGTGGCCAGGGTACAATTACGGGCTTGCTGACACCGCAGCACCTCTCGGCGGTGAAGGGACTTTCAGGAGGGGAGTGGTTCATGGCAGCTTGCCTGTAGAGCGGCCGTGATCCGAGCTCCAAATTGCAGGCTACACTCGTAGACGCCCATTCCAAGCTGGCCGTGGACGCGGGTTCGATTCCCGCCGCCTCCACTGAACGCTTCGGGGGACCTTGACCTTCGGTCGGGTCCCCCTTCGTCGTTCAGTGGCCGTCGCTCGCGGGGCGAGCGACGCTGCGGCTGCGCCGCAGGGGCGGCATGAGGCGCCTCACTGCGCTCGGCTTCCCCGCCTGCGTCAACCACGAGAAAACCTCTGCTCAGGCGGAGCTGTTCTGTGGCGAATGACGCGGAGGCACCAATTGTGGACTGAAAGCTGCAGAGTGAAATGGGCTAGTTGGGATGGTCGAGCACGCCCTGGCGGGTCGACGCGTGGCCAGCACGGACGAGGCGCCGAGTTCGCCCTGATCGCGAAGCGAATGGCAATCGGTCATCGGCAGGTTCCTTCACCGTGGTCGTGCGATCCGTTGGGCGACGTGGGATGGAAGCGCCACGAGTAGGAACTCGCTCCCAGTTCCAGCTCGAGGACGCCGAACGACTTGTTGCTGCGAACTTCACTGTTCGTGATCGCCGGCCCGAACGGGTAGAGGCTGCGCCCTCCCGTGCCAACGACGAATTGTCGGATGCCGTGTTCAGTGGCAACTCCGGCGTGATCCTGTGGCGCGAAACGCTCGTAGTTGTGCTCGTGGCCCGTGAGGACGACATCCGCTCCAGCGGCATCGAGCGTCGCGTAGAGGTCGCTGACCTCTTTCGACGAGCCGTGGAGGAGGCCGGAGCTGAAGCGTGGGTGATGCCAGTACGCCAGCGCACAGGGTGTTCGGTGCGTGCGGAGGTCGTTTGCGAGCCAGCGCTGCTGCGGCGATCCGACCTCGCACCCGCCCGGCACCACGGCGCAGTTGGAGTCGAGGGCGATGAGATGCCACGAGCCGAGCTCGTAGCTGTAGTAGGTGTGATGCCGTGGAGTCGCCCTTCGCCCGAAGTAGGCTCGGTAGCCGGCCGCCGATCGCGACGCGGCGTATTCGTGGTTGCCCGGTGTCGGTCGCGTGACGGACGCGAGCTTCCCCCACGACGCGTCGTACACGTCGTTGAAATCTTCGAGCTCGCCCGAATCGTACTGTTCGTCGCCGAGCGTGAGTACGGCCGCCGGGTCGAGGCGTCGAGCGAGCTCCACGGTGGCGGTCTGCCCGCAGCTCGTGGCCGACGTGGATGAGCCCGACGAACACGCGATGTCTCCGACGGCTACGACGGTCGATGCCGCTCGAGACGGATGCACGCCGCTGGTGTTCGTGGTGGGAGTAGTGGTGGTAGTGGCAGCGTGCGGCGCCACCTTCGCGTCGCCGCAACTCGCGCCGAGCGCGGAGGCGGCGCAGATGATGGTGATGGCAGCGAACCTATGAAGTAGGGGGTGCGGGTTGTACATCGGTCGCGGTATCGGTGAGTCGGTGCTGGCCGG
>JAOPYW010000337.1 GCA_025964405.1 Thermoleophilia bacterium
GCCGAAGACGTGCGTGGGGTGCGATCTACGGGATTACAGAACTCCACCAGGATGCGCTTTCAGGCCCGGGATACTCGTTGGGGGACGAGTACCCGGGCCTTGCGCTGTTCCGGGCAGGATGCGCGACCTGAGCCCGATTGACGCAGGTTCTGGTGAACCGAATTTGCGCGGCGGGGAATCAGGTCGTACAGTGATGCCTGTCGCCGGTTGATATCTCAGCCCGACACACGCAGATTCAAACCCCCGCGACGCAGCCCCACCGGCCGTCGGCACGCACAAGGAGCACCACCATGGGTAGGACCATCGGCATCGACCTCGGCACCACGAACAGCTGCATGGCAGTCTTCGAGGGCACCGAGCCCACAGTGATCCCGAACGCCGAGGGCGCGCGCACCACGCCGTCCGTCGTCGCGTTCACGAAGACGGGCGAGCGACTCGTCGGAGCGGCCGCCAAGCGGCAGGCCGTGACCAATCCGAAGAACACCATCTTCTCCGCGAAGCGCTTCATGGGACGCAAGCAGTCGGAGGTCGCCGAGGAGCAGACCATGGTTCCGTACGAGGTCGGCGCCGGTAAGGGTGGCGACGCGGCGATCAAGGTGGGCGAGGAGACCTTCACGCCCCAGGAGATCAGCGCCATGATCCTCGGCAAGCTCAAGGCCGATGCCGAGGAGTTCCTCGGTGAGGACGTGACCGACGCGGTCATCACCGTGCCCGCCTACTTCAACGATGCCCAGCGCCAGGCCACCAAGGACGCCGGTCGCGTCGCGGGCCTCGAGGTGCTGCGCATCGTCAACGAGCCGACCGCGGCGGCGCTCGCCTACGGCCTCGACAAGGCGGCCGAGGACCAGACGATCCTCGTCTTCGACCTCGGTGGCGGCACGTTCGACGTCTCGGTGCTCGAACTCGGTGACGGCGTGTTCGAGGTGAAGGCCACGAGCGGTGACAACCACCTCGGTGGCGACAACTTCGACAAGGCCCTCGTCGACTGGATGATCTCGGAGTTCAAGAAGGACCAGGGCGTCGACCTCGCCAAGGACCCGGTCGCACTGCAGCGCCTGTTCGACGCCGCCGAGAAGGCCAAGATCGAGCTCAGCTCCGCCCAGAGCACCCAGATCCACCTGCCGTACGTCACGCAGGTCGACGGCGAGCCGCGCCACTTCGACACCGTGCTCTCACGCGCGAAGCTCAACGAGATCGTGGCCGACCTGCTCGAGCGCCTCGTCGGTCCGACGAAGAACGCGATCAAGGATTCGGGCATCAAGGCTGCCGACATCGACCACGTCGTGCTCGTCGGCGGCATGACCCGCATGCCGATCGTGCAGGACAAGGTCAAGGAGATCACCGGCCAGGAGCCGCACAAGGGCGTGAACCCGGATGAGGTCGTCGCCTTCGGCGCGGCGATCCAGGGTGGCGTGCTCAAGGGCGACGTCAAGGACGTGCTCCTGCTCGACGTGACCCCGCTGTCGCTCGGCATCGAGACCAAGGGCGGCATCTTCACGCGGCTCATCGAGCGCAACACGACGATCCCGACCAAGAAGAGCGAGGTCTTCTCGACCGCCGAGGACAACCAGCCGAGCGTGGAGATCCACGTCGCGCAGGGCGAGTCGGAGATGGTCGCGTACAACAAGACGCTGGGCAAGTTCCAGCTGACCGACATCCCGCCGTCGCCGCGGGGCATGCCCCAGATCGAAGTGATCTTCGACATCGACGCGAACGGCATCCTCAACGTGACCGCGAAGGACCGCGGCACCAACAAGGAGCAGAACATCCGCATCACCGGTGGTTCGGGGCTCGACGAGAGCGAGATCCAGGAGATGATGAAGAACGCCGAGGCGCACGCCGACGAGGCGCGCGACGCCAAGGCGCTCGTCGAGGCGAAGAACGCGGCCGAGGGCCTCGCCTACTCCACCGACAAGGCGATCAAGGACCACGGTGACAAGGTCGACTCCGACACCAAGGAGAAGATCGAGGCTGCACTCAAGGAGCTGCAGGACGCGATCGAGAACTCCGACTCGCCGGACGACGTGCGGGCCAAGACCGAGGCACTCGCCGAGGTCTCGCAGGAGCTGGGCAAGGCGATGTACGAGCAGTCGCAGTCCGAGGGTTCCGACGAGGGCGCGACTGCCGAGGCCGAGCCCGAGGACGAGGACGTCGAGGACGTCGAGGTCATCGAAGAGGACGAGCCGGCCGCCAAGGCCTGACACCCGACCAGCTAACAGGAAGGAGGTCTCGGCATGAGCCAGGACCGACCACATTCCAGGAGCGGACCGGGTGCCACGACGGGCGCATGGGCCGGAGCCTCCGGGCTCGACCCCAACGCCCCCGTCGCGGGTGACGTGCACCCGGGAGGTCCGCTGGCACCCGATGCCGGCGTGCCCCTCCCGGGTGACGCCATCCCCGTGCAGCCCGGCGTGGAGTACGTCGACAAGGCCGACCACGATCGCGTCGTCGAGCAGTTGACGTCGGAGCGTGACGAGATGCGCGACGGCCTCCAGCGGATGGCTGCCGACTACGAGAACTTCAAGCGTCGCGCGGCGCAGCAGCGCCAGCAGGCGTCGGCGGCCGCAGAGACGCAGCTGCTCGGCGAGCTGCTCGTGGTCATCGACGACATGGAGCGCGCCGCAGCGCACGCAGACCAGGTCGTCGAGTCGCACCCCAAGGTCGCCGAGGGCGTGCGCATGGTACAGGGCCGCATCGAGGGCATCGTCACGGGCCACGGGCTCGAGCGCATCGAGGCCGCCGGCACGTTCGACCCCGCGCTCCACGAAGCGATGATGGTGCAGCCCACCGACGGCGTGGCCGAGGGCCAGATCGTCCAGGTGCTGCAGTCGGGCTGGAAGCTCGGCGATCGCGTGCTGCGACACGCGCGCGTCATCGTGGCGGGCTGACGCACCCGCGAACGCACTGACTGACACACGAGCTCGACGGAAGGAGGGGAAGACATGGCGGAGACCGACTACTACGCACTGCTGGGCGTGCCCAAGGGCGCATCCGACGACGAGCTGAAGTCCGCGTACCGCAAGAAGGCGCGCGAGCTGCATCCCGATGCCAACCCCGACAACCCGAAGGCCGAGGAGAAGTTCAAGGCCGTCAGTGCGGCCTACGACACGCTCAAGGATCCCGAGAAGCGGCGCATGTACGACGCCGGCGTGCGCGGCAACATGGCCGGCGGAGGCTTCGGCGGCAGCCAGGGGTTCCCCGGCGGATTCGGGGGAGCCGGGGGCGCGAGCGGCGGCTTCGACTTCTCCGACCTGTTCACCGGCGGTGCCGCGGGCGGCGGATTCGGCAACCTCGGCGACCTCTTCGCCCAGGCCACCGGTCAGCAGCAGCAGCACCGTCGCCCCACGAAGGGCAACGACATCGCGGCCGACGTGCGCCTCTCCTTCGAGGATGCGCTGGCGGGTGTGGAGGTGAAGATCCCGGTCGAGCGCGACATCGACTGTCGCGTCTGCCACGGGAGTGGCGCGCGCCTGGGCACCGGTCGCACCACGTGCCCCACCTGCAGCGGACGCGGCGTGGTCGTGCAGAACCAGGGCCCGTTCGCGACGAGCGCCCCGTGCCGCACGTGCAACGGACGCGGCAGCATCGTGGAGTCACCGTGTGACACCTGCCACGGCAGCGGGCGCACCCGCAAGACCGTGCGCTACCGCGTGAAGGTGCCCGCCGGCGTCAAGGACCGCTCGAAGGTGCGCCTCAAGGGAAAGGGCGAGCGCGGCACGCACGGCGGCCCCGACGGTGACCTGATCGTGCGCGTGGCGGTCGACGAGAGCGAACTCTTCGAGCGTCGCGGCGACGACTTCATCGTCGACGTGCCCGTCTCCCTCGCGGAGGCCGGGCTCGGCGAGCAGGTGCGCGTTCCCACGCCCGAGGGCACGCAGGTCACCGTCAAGGTGCCCGCCGGCTCCGAGGACGGCAAGCTGCTTCGCCTCAAGGGGCGCGGCGCGCCGCGCACGGGCGGACGGGGTAAGGCGGGAGAACGCGGCGACCTGCTCGCCCGCGTGCGCATCGCCGTGCCGACCAAGCTCAACGCGGAGCAGGAGGACGCCCTGCGCGCCTACCAGCGCGCCACGAGCGCCGATCCGCGCAAGAAGTGGTTCGGGAAGAAGTGATGGCACACGACCGCCACACCGCGCTCCTGTCGATCGGCATCGTCGCCGCCACGGTCGGCATCCACCCGCAGACGCTCCGTGAGTACGAGCGGCAGGGACTCGTCGAACCGCAGCGCACTCCGGGCGGCACGCGTCGCTACGGTGCGGCCGAACTCGATCGACTCCGGCGCATCCAGGCGCTCACGGCCGAGGGCATGAGCCTGCGTGGGGTGCGCTACGTGCTCGACCTCGAGGACCGGCTGCGGTGCGCCGAGGCGCGCGTGCAGGAGCTCGAGGCCGACCGCGGCACCGATGCGCCCACTGCTCCCCCGACCAACGAGGCACGTCACACGACGCTCGTCACGCGGTCGATGTCAGTCGAACTCGTGCACGTGCCCCGCTCGCCGCGCTCACCGCGCTGGCGCAACGCAGACTGACACTTCCCGCGAAGGAGGCACCATGGACGCCGAACGATTCACGACCCGCACGCGCGAGGCGATCGCCGCCGCGCTCCAGCAGGCCGAGCGCCGCGACAACCAGGAGCTCGTGCCGCTGCACCTGCTCCTGGCGATCATCGACGACCTGACGCCCGGTATCGAACGGGATGCGCTCATCGCGAGCGGCGTCGACATCGACTCGCTGCGCACCGCCGCCCTCGCCGCCACCGACAAGCTCCCGCGCGTGACCGGTTCGTCGAACCTCACGCCGCAGCCCGGCCGCGCGTTCCGCGACATCCTCGGTTACGGCGAGAGGCAGGCGAAGGACTGGGGTGACACCTACGTCGGGGGCGAGCACCTGCTCGTCGGGCTCGCGTCGATCGACGGTTCGGCCAAGTCACTGCTCGCCGACCACGGTGCGTCGCAGGGCGCGCTGCTGACCTCCCTCACCAAGCTGCGCGGCAGTCGCAAGGTCGATTCGCCCGACGCCGAGGAGCAGTACAAGGCGCTCGAGAAGTACGGCGTCGACCTCACGGCGCTCGCGCGCGACGGACGCCTCGACCCGGTGATCGGGCGCGACGAGGAGATCCGCCGGGTGATCCAGGTGCTGTCACGTCGCACCAAGAACAATCCGGTGCTGATCGGGGAGCCGGGCGTGGGCAAGACGGCGATCGCCGAAGGCCTGGCCCAGCGCATCGCGACGGGCGACGTGCCCCAGTCGCTCGAAGGACGCATGCTCTGGTCGCTCGACATGGGCGCCCTCCTCGCCGGCGCGAAGTACCGGGGCGAGTTCGAGGAGCGCCTCAAGGCCGTGCTGGCCGAGGTGCAGGCGGCGGCCGGGCAGATCGTGATGTTCATCGACGAGATCCACGTGATCGTCGGCGCGGGCAAGAGCGAGGGCGCGATGGATGCCGGCAACCTCATGAAGCCGATGCTCGCGCGCGGCGAGCTGCACGTCGTCGGTGCGACCACGCTCGACGAGTACCGCACCGGCATCGAGAAGGACCCGGCGCTCGAGCGGCGCTTCTCCCCCGTGTTCGTGGCCGAGCCCACGGTGCCCGACACGATCGGCATCCTGCGCGGCCTCAAGGAGCGGTACGAGGCCCACCACAAGGTGCGCATCACCGACAGCGCGATCGTGGCGGCGGCACAGCTCTCCCACCGCTACATCGCCGACCGGCAGCTCCCCGACAAGGCGATCGACCTCATCGACGAGGCGGCCGCGACCCTGCGCATGGAGGCCGACTCGCGGCCCGAGGAGCTCGACAAGGCCGAGCGGCGCATCGACCAGCTGATGATCGAGATCGAGCTGCTCAAGCGTGAGACCGACGACGCCAGTCGCGCCCGGTCGCAGAAGCTCGAGGACGAGGTCGAGGAGCTGCGCGCGAGCGCATCGACCCTGCGCGCCCAGTGGGAGGGCGAGAAGGGGCTCATGGACGAGATCGCCGAGCTGACCCAGCGCCTGGAGCGCGTGAAGTTCGAGGCCGAACAGGCCGAGCGTGACGCCGACTACGAGACGGCGGCGCGGCTGCGGTACGGCGACAGCGCCGAGCTCGAGAAGCAGCTGCGCGGGTGCGGTGAACGCCTTGCGGCGCTGCGCGCGAACGACGAGGCCCTGCTCAAGGAGGACGTCGACGCCGACGACATCGCGGCGCTCGTCAGTCGCTGGACCGGCATCTCGGTCGCGAAGCTGCTCGAGGGCGAGGCGGAGAAGCTCATCCACATGGAGGACCGCCTCCACGAACGCGTGATCGGTCAGGACGAGGCCGTGCGCGCGGTGAGCGACGCCATCCGTCGCTCCCGCGCGGGCCTCAGCGACGAGGGCCGGCCGAATGGCTCCTTCCTCTTCCTGGGCCCGTCGGGCGTCGGCAAGACCGAGCTCGCACGATCGCTCGCGAACTTCCTGTTCGATGACGAACACGCGATGATCCGCATCGACATGTCGGAGTACATGGAGCAGCACGCGGTCGCGCGCCTGATCGGCGCGCCTCCCGGTTATGTCGGCTACGAAGCCGGCGGCCAGCTCACCGAGGCCGTGCGCCGGCGTCCGTACAGCGTCATCCTGCTCGACGAGGTCGAGAAGGCGCACCCCGACGTCTTCGGTGTGCTCCTGCAGGTGCTCGACGACGGACGACTGACCGACGGCCAGGGCCGCACGGTCGACTTCCGCAACACCGTCATCGTGCTCACCTCCAACCTGGGGTCGCACCACCTCGGCTTCGGGCTCGGTGACGAGGAGCGACAGGCCGTGCTCGCCGAGGTGCGCGAGACGTTCCGACCTGAATTCCTCAATCGGCTCGACGAGCAGATCGTGTTCGCGCCGCTCGGCACGGACGAGCTGCGCGAGATCGTCGGCATCCAGCTGGCGCGCGTGACGCAGCGCCTGGCGGAGCGTGACCTCGGCTTCGAGGTGTCACCCGCGGCGATGGAGGTCGTGGCACGCGCCGGGTTCGATCCGATCTACGGCGCACGACCGGTCAAGCGCTCGATCCAGCGGCTCGTCGAGAATCCGCTCGCGCAGCGGCTGCTGGCCGGCGACTTCCTCCCCGCCGACACGATCGTCGTCGATGCGGATGCCGACGGGGCACTCACGTTCACGCGCCGCGGTCCCGTCGAGCAGCCCGCGCCCGGCGCGGCAACGGTCGGCGCGGAAGCCGACGGCTGAGGGTCAGTCGAGCTCGAGGGCCGGAGCCGGCGTCACCGGTGCCACCGCCGTCGGGCCGCCGGTGTGCCCCGTCTGCGTGTCGACGGGCTCCGAGCCACCGCCCTCCGCCTGGTTCCACGCCGATTCGAGGCCCGATGCACCGACCGTGGCGGCGCCGAGCACGACCGCCACCCCGGTCATCAACGCGTACGTGAAGATGTTGGGGAGCAGGATGCTCACCACCGCGGCGACGAGTGTCATGACCACACCCAGCGGGAGGGCGATCGCCAGGCCGATGGCGACGAACGAACCGAGCGTCGGCCAGAACACCGGATCGACGTACGATTCGCTCCGTACGTAGGCCGCGTCGCCGGATGCCTCGCCGGCCCCGACGATGACGGGTGCATAGATCCAGCGCGTGCCCAGCCAGGCCAGCGCCACTGCCGCCGCGATGCCGACGACGACGGAGAGCGAATCCGAGACCAACACGACGACCGGGCCGACGATCGCGAGCGC
>JAOPYW010000348.1 GCA_025964405.1 Thermoleophilia bacterium
TAGTGGTCGAGCAGCGTCATCACGCCTGCGGGAGTGCAGGAAGCCGTGCCCTGCAGGCCGGTGGCGATCGCACCCACGTTCGTGGGGTGGAAGCCGTCGACGTCCTTGGCCGGGGGCACGAGCAGGATGACCGGCTCCGGGTCGAGGTGGTCGGGGAGCGGCATCTGCACGAGCACGCCATCGGTGTCGTCGCGGGCGACGAGCTCGGCGACGAGCGCCTCGACCTCGGCCTGCGTGGCCGTGGCGGACAGCGACTCATCGATCGACGCGATGCCGAGCGCCGCTGCAGCGCGGTGCTTGCCGGCGACGTAGGTCGCGCTGGCGGGGTTGTCACCGACCAGGAGCGTGGCGAGGCCCGGCCGGCGACCGTGACGTGCCTCGAAGGCCGCTGCGCTCTCCCGCGTCGCCTCGCGGACCAGTGCGGCGACCGCCGTACCGTCGATGATGCCCGCTCCTGCGTGGATTCCAGGGGTGTCAGTCATCGGCGTAGGTCCTTGTGCGGGTGGCGCGGCGTGGTTCGGCGAACGTGAAGCCAAATGAGCATTGTACGCGGCTTTGTTTGTGTTCGGTAAGACGCGCTCAAGCGTGGGAGAGCCTGCCCGATAGCTGTTGTGGGCAATCCGGGGAGGGTGGTCCGCTTTCCTATCTCATCCACATCAGGAGTACTGACATGCAGATCATCGAATACGTCATGGCCCGCTTCCACCACGGCGAAGAGGGACAGACGATGGCTGAGTACGCCGTCGTGCTGGCCGTGATCACCGTCGTGATCATCGCCGCCCTCACCGCACTGTCGGGTGGCATCAAGGGCGCGTTCGACAAGGTGACGGCCGTCCTCAAGTAGGGCGCCAGACACCACGCAGTTCCCGAGGGGGGAGGCAGCTTCGGCTGCCTCCCCCCTCGGTCGTGCCGGGGCAGCGGCCGACGAGCGCATCGCCCGTGACCGCCCTGCCACGGCGCGCGTTAGGGGCCTGTAGCGCGCTGTTTGCTTTCCGTAAGACCGGCTCAAGCGCGGGCGGGGCGTCCCGATAGGAGACGTAGGCGATCGTGGGGATCGACCCGAAGCAATCGACTTCAACGTACCGGGGGTACAGACATGCAGATCATTGACTACGTGATGGCCCGCTTCCACCACGGTGAGGAGGGGCAGACGATGGCTGAATACGCCGTCGTGCTCGCCGTCATCACGGTGGTGATCATCGCTGCGCTGACCGCACTCTCTGGCGGCATCAAGGGCGCCTTCGACAAGGTGACGGCCGTGCTCCAGTAGGTCGCACCGCGCGACACCACGCACTTCCCGAGGGGGAGACGGCTGCCAGCCGTCTCCCCCTCGCTGCATCTCCGGCGACATGCGCATGCACGGTTCCCGCGCAAAGCGTTCGCAGAAAATTGACATGCGAATTCGGCGCAATGGTGTCCATTACGGTGTGAAGCGACGAACACGACATCCGCGCGAAGCAGGCCAGGCTGCCGCCGAATTCGCCATCTGCCTGCCGGTGCTCGCGATGCTGCTCATGGCGATCGTCGGCTACGGCCAGATGATCTGGGCCGACATGGAGCTCACGACCGCCACCCGCGACGGCGCACGCCGAGCCGCCGTCTCCCGCACGGATCCGTCGCCGAGCGACAGCGTGAAGCAGGTCGTGCTCAGCTCACTCGACACGACCAGGGCGAGCGACGTCAGCGTCACGGTCGGCGGTGTGTGGCAGCAGGACGCCAAGATCACCGTGACGGCCACCCGCCCGTGGACCCTCAACATCATGGGCGTGCACATGTGGTCCGGCACGCTTCGCAGCGTCTCGACGGTGCGCATAGGATGACGCGCTCGACTGACACCCGCAGCACCGACCACGATGGCGAGCGTGGCCAGGCCATGGTCGAGTTCGCGCTCATCGTGCCCGTGCTCTTCCTGCTCGTCTTCGGCATCATCCAGACCGGCCTGCTGTTCGGCAAGCAGCTCGACCTCAAGTCGGCGACGCGTGACGGCGCGCGCCGCGGCGCCGTCTCGATGACGAACGCCGATCCCGCCACCGTCGCCCGCCAGGGCGTGCTGCGGTCGCTGGCCCTCACGCACGACACCGACGTCGCCGTCACCGTGTCGCCCGCCGCCCCGTGGCAGCACGGCGACCAGATCAGCGTGAAGTCGAGCACCCCGTACGAGTACAACATCATGGGAGTGACGCTCTGGAAGGGCAGCCTCCGCGCAGAAGCAAAGATCAGGGTGGAGTGACATGTTCTTCTCACTGCGAGATCGAACGCCATGGGGTGAGCGCAGCAGCCGCGAGCTCGGCCAGTCGCTGCCGCTCATCTGCTTCATGTTCGTCGTGCTCTGCGGCTTCGTGGGCGTCACGATCGACGTCGGCTACGGCATGCTCCAGAAGCGCCGCCTGCAGGCCTCGGTCGACCTGGGCCTCATCTCCGGTGCCCGCGAGCTGCCGAACGCCGGCACCGCCGCCAGCGTCGCCAACGGCTACGTGCGCGAGAACTTCCGCGCCCAGACCGACCAGGTGGTCAATGTCACGACCTCGACCAGCTGCATGACGTCGGGATGCGCCAAGAACGACCGGCTCGCCCTGACCGCCACGACGACCACGCCCACCTTCTTCGCGAAGCTCTTCGGCGTGCCGACCTGGACCGTGCGCGCCACGGGGGCCGCCTGCGGGCCGTGCGACTCGAGCCCGGTCTCCTACGACGTCATCGTCATCCTCGACCGCTCCAACTCGATGTGCACCGACTCGGGCAACAATTACAACGGCTGCACCGACCTCATCAACGCGAAGGCCGGCATCAAGGAGCTGCTCGACTTCTTCGACCCGAAGACCGACCGCATGGGCCTCGCGGTGCTCGGCTCGGCCGACACGCATGCCTGCGCGAGCACGCTCGTGGCCAACAACTGCCCGCTCTACACGACCACCAACAAGTGGGCGTACTCCCACACCGACACGCGCGCCAACGGCTACACGTGGTCGCCCCTCACGGCACCCTCGTCGGGATGTCGCGACAGCGCCTACCCCTCGATCCCCAGCGGCAAGGGCTCGTTCTACCAGTCGAACGGCGACTTCATGGACGGCACAGCGGGCAACCACGACGACTGGGTGATCGTGCCGCTCGCGCAGGGCACCAACTTCAAGACGGCATCGGGCGTGCCGATCGCGTCGAGCCCCTTCGTCTCGGCCCTCGACTGCGTGCAGGGCAAGGGCTGGACCCCGATGGCGCCTGCCGTTGCCGAAGCTGCCGAGGAGATGCGCCTGCACGGTCGCGACATCGACGAGAACGGCAACCCCGTCTACCAGGCGATCGTCTACTTCGGCGACGGCGGCGGCACGTCGACCCCCGTGCGGCGCGACGCCAACGGCGTCGCCAGCACCACGGCCAGCTGGTACACCTGGACCGCCGGCAACCGCGACCTGCCCTGCCACGACGCCGTCGCCCAGTCGAAGCGGGCCTATGACAGCTACGGCATCAACGTCTACACGATCGGCTACGCGCTCGACGAGGGCTCGGCGCAGACCTGCAAGAACAACGCGGGCGGCGTCGAGGGCGGCATCAATGCCGAGACGACCCTCGAGCAGATGGCGCAGGGCGACGGCAAGTTCTACAAGAAGGCCGGTGCTGGCGACGTCTCGGCGATCTTCCAGGAGATCGGCCACGCGATCACCGCCGGCGGCACGAGGCTCGTCGACTGATGGCCCTCCACCTCGGCATCACGGTCGTCTCGGTCGCGTGGCTGGCGCTCGCGTTCACCGTGCTCCAGCTCGTGACCTTCGCGAAGTGGCGCGGCCTCGTGGCCCTGCTCGTCGCGCTCGGGGTCGGGGGAGCGGTGGTCGCGACCCGCGCCGACGGCATCGGGCTGGCCTGGCTGCGTGCTGCGACCTGGCGAGGTGACGCGGTCGCGTTGGGTGCGACCGTACCGCTGCTGGCCCTCGCGGTCGGCATCGGCTTCGCGCGCGAATCGCGGGCTGCGTGGGCTACGGTGACGGTACTCGTGGCCGCACTCGCGACCATCGTGGCCGGGTTCGACGCGTTCTGGATCGATCGCGGCGCATGGCACTGGGACACCGTGGCCATCTCCATGAGTGGGTGCGTGGTGGCCTGGGCCGCCGGGGCATCGCTCATCGCTCGGAATGCGAGCCCGAACCGGCGCATCGTGTTCGGCTGCACCTCCTTCCTCGGGTGCTTCGTGACGGTCTCCGGCGGGGTGCTCCTCGCTGCTTCCAACGCCCTCGCCTGATGCTCACAAAATCCTGACGAAAGTTGTCGGCACCACGGTGTCATTCAGGTCGGGGGGACCACGGTCCATAGCGCATCAGTCGGACGCAGCAGCCGGTTCAAGGCCACTGGATTCGACGCCGATGCGCAGGCCATGTCGTGGCTACTGACACGTCGGCCCGCCCACCCAGACCTCGCACTCGTATCGCCCGGGAAGGCCGCATGAACTACACCCTTCGCAACCTGCTCGTCGCCGCAGTCCTCATGATGATCGGCATCGTGCTCGTCACGAGCTTCATCCGCAGTGAGCGCCGTTCGCTCTCACGTGGCAAGCAACAGGTCCAGGTCTACGTGGCCGCCAAGGACATCCCCGAGGGCACGCCCGCCAAGGAGCTCGAGAGCGGGGGCTTCGTCGAGACGCGTGACATGACGCGCGAGGACGTGCCGCCGCAGGCGCTCGGCAAGCTCTCCTCGGTCGCGACGCTCGTCTCCAACCAGACGGTCTACACCGGTGAGGTCGTCTCGATGACCGCCTTCGATCGCACGGCCGGCCTCAAGCCGACCGCGCAGGTCAAGGGCAACGAGCGCCTGGTGTCGATCCCGATCCCGGCCGCCAACGACATCGGGTCACACATCCGACCGGGCGACCATGTCGACTTCTTCGCGACGCGCGGTGTGCAGACGCCGGCGGGACAGGTGATGGAGACCCGGGCCTACGCCCGCGACATCGAGATCATGGACACCCCTGAGAGCCTCGCTCCCGAGGGCGACGATGCCGCAGCGCAGGAGGCGCCCGACGCGGAGGGCAACACGAAGCTCTACGTCATCAAGGCCACCGACGCGGAGATCCAGAACATCCTGTTCGGGCTCAGCTCCGCCGACGAGAACAAGTTCTTCATGACCCTGCGCGGTTCCAGCGGTGACACGCAGTCGAAGCTCGCGCCGCTCTCCGCTCCCGATCCCAGCGTCAACTAAGCACACGAGGTACGCACCCATGAGTGACCAGCCGATCCGCATCTTCATCTCCGGCGCCTGCGCGGGCCTCGCCGAAGCCCGTGACGCCCTCGCCAGCCACCCCGACATCGAACTCGTGGGCACGTCGAGCGAGGCCGCCAAGGCAGGCGGCAAACTCGCCTCCACCGGCGCCCAGGTCGTGCTCCACGCCGTGCAGCACGCGGAGACCGTGCCGGTCGACGAGATCGCACGCATCCGCGAGCACACGGCGGCCCCGATCATCCTGCTGGTGACACAGGGATCGCCGAACCTGTTCGACGAGGCGGTGACGCTCGGCCTCAACGACGTACTGCTCCTGCCGCAGTTCTCCGACAACCTCGTGTTCACGGTGAAGAAGGCCCACTCGATGGGGTCGATGTCGGCCGGTGGCGCCGCCAACGGCACGC
>JAOPYW010000359.1 GCA_025964405.1 Thermoleophilia bacterium
CCGGCAGTCGCGGCGCTCCAGTTGGTGCCGTCGGTCGAGGTGCGGAAGTCGTAGCTGAGCGTGCCGACGCCGGCGTCGGTCGAGCCGGCCGCGAACACGGTGACCGAGGCGACCTTCTGCCATGCGGCCGAGCCGCCGGCGAGCACGGGAATGCTCGGTGCGGTCTTGTCGATGCGCACCTCGGTGGTGATGAAGGCGCTACGGTTGCCGACGTCATCGATGCCCTGGAAGCGGACGTTGGTCACACCCGCCGCTGCGACGGTGCGCGAGGCGCCGACGAGCGTGGTGTTCCAGGTGGCGCCGCCGTCGACCGAGGTCTGCGATTCGTAGCGATCGAAACCGGAGTTGCCGGTGCCGACGTCAGCGCCGCCGTTGACGGTCAGGGTGACGGGAGCATTGGTCCAGGCGGTGTTGACGGCGTTGAAGGCGGGGGCGGCGGGCGCGCGGTTGTCGACGAGCCAGCGGTACGTCGCGCTGCCGCTCAGCGTCTTCTTGCCGACCTTCTTCGTCGCGGTGATGACGTAGAAGTGCTTGCCGTCCTCCAGCTTGGTGAACTTGTCGGGCGTGGCGCAGGCACCGAGCTTGTCGCCGTCGAGGATGCACGTGAACTTGATGCCCGCGGCCTTCTTCTTGCCCTGCAGCGCGGAGTACGTGAACGAAGCGACGCGCGAGGTCGTCTCTGCGGCGGGCTTGGTACCGACCTTCACCGTGAGCCCTGCGGCGTGGGCGGCGCTCGGCATCGCGAACGCGAAGAACGCGGCGGTGCCAGCGACGAGGAGGGCGAGGGATCGGATGCGCAGGTTCATGAAGATGCCTTCGATACACGGATCAGTAGCAAATACTGTTATCCGGGGAAGGCTACAGGAATCGACGATTCCTGTCGTTACTTATCCAATCCGCGCCGCGATTTTCCCGCAAAACCATATAATTGGTATTGCGTCGCAGAAGTGAATCCTTCACTTTCAGCATCGAATCGCCGGCTGTTGGCGAACATGGATCCGAGACGGACCTACTTTTTGACCGGCTTCTTGATGGCGATCTTCAGCTTGTAGGTGACCCGCTCCGTCACCTTGGTGCCATCCGCCGTCGTCAACACGACCGTGACGATCAGTTTGGGGAGCTTCGACTTGGCAACACGGGCGGCCTGCGCCTTCGTCATGGTGATCTTGAGCAGCCCGACCTTGCCGGCCGGAAGCACGAGCTTCTGCCCCTTGAGCTTGATCTGCACGCGGCGCGCCGCTGCGCGCCCCTTGGTGGTGCCCGGGTCGGCGTCGAGATCGACGAGGTAGATCGCGTTCACCACAGATGCGAGCGCGCAACCCCCGACCGCCATCAGCGGTGCGGGCGCGCCGCTGAACTGCACCTTCGACGTGTTGGCGAGCGGCTGGAACGCCGTGGCGGCGCCTCCGAAGTCGAAGCCGGGTACCGCCACGATCTTGGTTGCGGCCAGCTTGGTACCCAGCGCGGCAGCGAGCTGTGCATGGGCCGACGCCTTGGCTGTGCCGACTCGGGCGAGCTCCTGCTGGGCGGCTTCCTCTGCAGCGATCCGCGCCTTCTCTGCTGCGAGCCTGACCGCTTCCGCTGCGGCGGCGACTCGTGCGGCAGCCTCGGCAGCGCGTTGGGCCGCGGCCTCGGCATCGTTGCCAGCCGTCGACGCAGCGGCGGTGACCGTGATGGCATGTGCGACAACGGCCGACGTCGCGCCGTGCTGATCCTCGACCTGAAGCCGGATCGTGTACGTGCCCGGAGCCGTGTAGCTCGTGAACGTCGTCGCCTGCGCCGTGACGCGATCCCATACGTTGTCGCCGTCGAAGTCCCACCGGTAGGTCAGGGTGTCGCCGACATTGATGTCATGCCCCGACGCATTGAGCTGCACGCTCGCGAGCGTGGCCGCTGTACTGGGCGCGGTGAATGTCGCCGTGGGCGGCGCGTTGGTCCCAGCCGTCACGACGATCTCAAGCTCGTTCGAGTCGGTGAACAGCCCGGTGGTCGCGCTCCGGATGCGCGCAGCGACCAGATACGTGCCCGGCGCGTCGAACGTCCAGGAAGCGGGTGTCCCGAAGGATTCATCGAAACCGTCGACCGCCCAGATGACGGCGTCGGGGTCGTCGACCCCGGACGCGACATGGGCGAAGGAAACGACGTCGCCGACATGCACCGGCGGTGCGGTCGTCATCGAGATCGTCAGCGTCGCCGGAAGCGGCACGGCGAGGGTTGCGGTAGCCGGCGCGGAGGCGAGCCCGCGGCCATCCGTCACGACGAGCGAAAACACCTTGCTGCCGCCGGTCGTGCAGATTATCCAGACGTTCATCGTGGTCAGGTTGCCGTCCACGCTGCAGCCGTTGGGCATCGTCCAGGCGTAGCTCAATGAGAAGCCGTCGGCGTCGTCGGAATCGTCGCCGAACAGCTGGAACTGCGCGCCGACTGCATATTCCGGGTCGTTGCCTTGCCTGATCGCTGCGATCGGCGCCAGGTTCGGAGGTAGTACGTCCACCGTCATGGTGGCGTAGGCACGGTCTCCGTCGGCATCCAGTGCTCGGACGTTGACGACGTGCGGTCCGGCCTGGTCACTCGAGAAGACGACCGATTCGCCAGTGGCCTCGTACGAGCCGTTGCCATCCAGGTCCCAGGAGACGTCGACGTCTCCTCCATCGGGATCTTCGGACACCGCTTCGAGAGCGACTTCCTCGTCGAGGTCGATGTACTGGTTCGTGAAGTCCGCGTGGGGCGACAGGGTCGGCGGCTGGCTGTTCGCTGCAGCGTGGGCGAACAGCCCGTTCGCGTTGAAAGAGCCGAGGGCGATCGGCTTGCCCGGTCCTGCAAATCCGATCGCGACGTGGAGCGCCTCCGCATAGGCCACCGGCTCCACAGCGGACCACGCGCCTGCTGCGGTGCGAACGTGCACCGGCATGCGAACGACCGACTGGGCGCCCTGGGTACGAAGTCCGTATGTCACGGCGAGGCCACCATCCACGTCGTACGCGAGCTCGGCAGATGAGGAGTAGTTCGCCGGCGCGCCATCGCTCAGGGTCTCGAGATTGGTCACGTTCCCTGCGACGATTGAGGCCACCTGCACCTTCGAGGGCGCATCCGAGCGCATCCAGAGCACTGACAGCTCTGTTCCCGAGGCAGCCAGGCGAATCGCTTCCGGCTGGTCCGTCGTCGTTTCCACGCCGACGGGGATCGCGTTTCCGAAGGCACCCGCACTGGCCGAGAGCACTGTGACACCTGACGTGTTCGGATCTGTCTGCGTGCTCCACCAGCCCCAGGCGAGGAAGGTCGTGGTGCCCTGCGCGAGCAGCTCCGGCGCGCCACCAGCACCGATGGCGCTTGCGTTTGCCGGCGACGTCCACTGCAAGTCAGGGCCCTGTCGAACGACGTCGACGATGGTCCGTGTGACGGTGTTGCCGGGATTCGTCGACGTGAACAAGCACTGAAGGGCGTACGCCACCGAAATGCGACCGTCTTCATCGATTGCCGCTGCCGGCCGGCTGCTCGTGTTGTTGCCGTCGTAGATCGAGCCGGGCTCCCCCGGGGCGGGCTGGACCCAGCCGTCGACGCAGGTCACCCCTGCGTCATCGGAGTCGCCAAGGGGGCGGGACACGACGTTCTTGGCGATCCACTGCCCTGTGGCGGAGTTGAAACGACGCACGGCGATATCGGTGGCGCCTGGACCCGCGCCACTCTCCCACGCGACCACGGCGTCGCCCGTGGAATTGATGTCCACGCCGAACGAGTCGCGTCCCACGCCCTGCGTCGCGCTCGTCGCGAGTTCCTCGCTGGCAGACCACACGCCCGAGGGCGCGCGGCGCGCGGCCATCAGCTGCGCGGTTCCGTTGCCGGTATCCGCATTGAAGCGCCAGACGATGACGGCATGACCGTTCTGGTCAGCTGCGAGGTCGGCGGTCCCTGAGTCTGCGGCGCTGAAATCGAACGAGGTCCACAACCCGGTGGCTGCATCGCGCTCGTGCATGACCGCGACGCTGTGATCCTGGTCCACCGCGCGGGTAGTCGCGACGAGGAGGGTTCCGTCGCCCAACGTGACCGCAACCGGGCGCGTGCCACCCAGCTGTTCTGCCGGGTACCAGTTGCCAATCGCAGCAGCCGCAGCCTGCGCCGGCAGCAACGCAGCTCCCGCGAGCATCACTGCGAACAAGGTGAGCGTGGCGGCGAGCACGGTTGCGGGTCGAAGCACGGTCATCGGGGATCCTGACGAAATCTGCCAAAAGCGGCGTGAACGATACGATCGTTAGCTTACGGCACGAATCTCCGCCTGTCGACGGCAGATTCCCTTCCCGTGAACGAGTTGGGGCGACCCGAAGGCCGCCCTAACTGCAAGTGCATGTCGATCCGTGCGCCCCTACAGCACGGGCAGGTAGCGCTCGAGCTCCCACGGGGAGACCTGCGTGCGGTACTCGTCCCACTCCGCGCGCTTGAGGCCGATGAGACGCGTGTGCACGTGCTCGCCCAGCGCCTTGAGCAGGAACTCGCTGTCCTCGGCGTAGTTGATCGCCTCGCCCAGGCTGCCCGGCAGGTTCTGGATGCCGAGGCGCTTGCGCTCCTCGTGCGTGAGGTCGAAGAGGTTCGAGTCCATCGGATCCTCGAGCTCGTAGCCGTTCTCGATGCCATCGAGGCCTGCGTGCACCATCACCGCGAAGGCGAGGTACGGGTTGCAGGTCGGGTCCGGGCAGCGCAGCTCGAAGCGCGTCGCCTTCTCCTGGCCCGGGTGGTAGAACGGCACGCGGACGAGGGCCGAGCGGTTGCGCTGGCTCCACGCCACGTAGACCGGAGCCTCGAAGCCCGGCACGAGCCGCTTGTAGGAGTTCACCGTCTGCGCGAGCACGATGCTCATCTCCCGCGCGTGGCGAAGCACGCCGGCGATGAAGCTCTTGGCGGTGCCCGACAGGTGGTGCTTGTCGCTCGCGTCGAAGAACGCGTTGTCGCCGTCCTTGAAGAGCGACATGTGCACGTGCATGCCCGAGCCGTTCTCGCCGTGGAGCGGCTTCGGCATGAAGGTGGCGTGCAGGCCGTTGCGCGACGCGACTTCCTTCACCACGACGCGGTAGGTCAGCGCCGAATCGGCCATCGGCAGCGCGTGGTTGTAGCGGATGTCGATCTCGTGCTGCGAGGGCGCGACCTCGTGGTGCGAGTACTCGACCTGGATGCCCATCTTCTCGAGCGCCAGCACGGCCTGCTTGCGCACGTCGCCCTTCGCAT
>JAOPYW010000366.1 GCA_025964405.1 Thermoleophilia bacterium
GGCTGCTCGGCCTCATCAACGCGATCGAGCGCTTCGAGATCGACCGCGAGATCAAGTTCGAGACCTACGCGATCAGCCGCATCAAGGGCGCGATCATCGACGAGCTGCGCTCCATGGACTGGGTGCCGCGCTCCGTGCGCTCCCGGGCCCGTGAGATCGAGCGCGCCATCGGCGAACTCGAGAACCGCAACAAGCGCGCGCCCACCGACGAGGAGATCTGCGCGCACATCGGCATCACGGAGGAGGAGTTCCACGCGAACCTCGCCGCGATCCACCGATCCTCCGTCGCCGCACTCGACGAGCTCTGGACGATCGCGTCGTCGGGTGGTGACACCGTGGCCCTCATCGACACGATCGAGGATCCGCTCGCCGAGGATCCGGCTCGCTCCTTCCAGGGCGTCGAGACCCGTGAAGCACTCGCCGAGGCGATTCGTCGCCTGCCCGAGCGCGAGCGCCTCGTCATCGCGCTCTACTACTACGAGGAGCTCACGCTCCGCGAGATCGGCGAGATCCTCGGCGTGACCGAGAGCCGCGTCTCGCAGCTGCACACGAAGGCCGTGCTCCGGCTCAAGGTGCGCCTCAACGCCACGCTCGATCGCTCCGCGGCCTGAGCCTCCGCCCGCGCATCAGCCCGGCGCCAGCACTTCGAAGGTGATCGGCGCCGCGTAGACGCCGGGCGCCTGGCTCGCCGAGCTGCGGAACCCGAAGCGCAGCGACGCCGTCGCCGCGGTCACCGAGGTGCCGGCCGTGGCGACGATGGTCGAGGTTGCGGCCACCGGGTTCCACGGATCCAGGTCGTCAGCGGCGCAGTCACCGCTCGTGGCGTGGGTGTCTGCGACCCATCCGGTGCCGCCCGCCACGGCTCCACCCCCGAGCGAGGCGAGGCACGCGCCGAAGGCGTTCGCGCCGGTGCCCGCCCAGTTCGCGGTCGCCGCGTTGTAGTCGGCAACGACGTTGAGCCCCGAGCGCACGACCTTGCCGCTGAACGCAGAGGCGATGCCGACGCCTCCGCTCGTGAATGCGAGCCCGGTGAGGGCCAGCGTGGAGTTCGACGTCACGGTGGTCCACGTCGCGCCGCCGTCGGTCGTGCGCAGCAGGGTGCCGCCCGCGCCGACGGCCCACGCGTTGAGGGCGTCGACGGCGACCACGTCGTTGAGGTCGCTCGCCGTGCCACTCGCCTGGGCCGTCCAGGTGCCGCCGCCATTGACCGTGCGCAGGATGCGGCCCGCCTGCCCGACGGCCCACGCACGATTCGCGTCGGAGGCGCTCACGCCGTAGAGGTGCTGGGCGACGCCCGACACCTGCGCCGACCAGGTCTCACCCGCGTCGAGGCTACGGATGATCGTGCCGTTGTAGCCGACGGCCCAGAGATTGGTCGCCGCGTTCGTGGCCGCCACGTCGACGAGCCCGACAGCGGTGCCCGAGGGGCGCGTCGACCACGCCGTGCCGCCGTTGGTCGTCTTGAGCACGACACCGCCCGCCCCGACCACGACGACCGTGGTCGCACTCAGCGGCTCGACCGAGTTGAGCACGGTGGCCACGCCCGACGTCTGCGTCGCCCAGGTAGTGCCGTTGCTGGTCGCGGTGATCACGCCCGACGACCCGACCGCCCAGGCATGTGTCGCGTCGGCGGCGTCGACGTCCTCGAGCACCTGGAACGTGTTCGACGTCTGTGCCGTCCACGTCGCTCCGTCGTTGACCGACGTCGCGACCTCGCCGCTGCTGCCGGCCACCCACGCACGGGTCGCGGTGATCGCGACCCCGCCCATGTTCTGTCCCGAACTCGTGTTGAGCTGGCTCCACGCGCCCTGGGAGTTGAGCGCGGCTGCGGTCGTGTCGGTCTGGTACATCCGCAGGGAGCTCGTGTCATTCGAAGACCCGAACTGCACCGTGCAGTTCGCACTCGATCGGGTCGTCGTGCCCGGCTGCACGAACCCGAGGTCGGTGATGCCTGCGAGCCCCGGCGCGCAGAGCGATGCATCGAGGTTCGTCGCACTCAGCACCGTCGCCGTGACGACGACTGGAGCGCTGGCGCCGGTCGATGCATCGGGAGCCATCGCCGCACCCACGCACGCGAGCAGGCTCGCGATGACAGGGATGAAGGAGCGACGGCGCATGCTCATCCATCGGCCGCCGAGCGCGATAAGTGAAGGATCGCTCACCGAATCGCAGGGCTGGTGGGCCGCGTGGACGTCCTACTCGTTCGGAGGCGTGACCATTGCTGGCCGCGCCGGGCCAATCGCGCCGGATTTCGATGCGATCGCTAGCGGTTCGCGGGTACCATCGGTGTCGCAATGACGTCGAATAGCCCACATCCGCCCACCCTGACCTTCGGCCAGACCTCCTACAAGAAGGAGCGCGTCGGCTGCCGCGTCTGCGGTCGAACCCTGCTCCTCGGTGAGCGCAGCCGCGGGTTCTTCACGATCTCCGGCGAGGGGCCCTACGACGTCTGCGAGCTGTGCGTGCCGCGTGCGGGACGATTCGGCCTGCGTGCCTACGCGGCAACGCCCGACGAGGTCTCCGAAGCGCGCCGCACCCACGTGATCGCCGACGTGACCTCCTGGGTGCGCGCCATCGTCGGTGGCCGCGCCCGCGTCACGACCCGCGTCGCGAAGTCGGAGCGTCGCCGACGCGCCGCACACGACAGTGCCGGGGGAGCCGTGCACGGCACCGCCGCCGTTGCGGCAGCCCAGACCGCTGCTGCCGGGAGCCGGCGCCAGCGTCGCCGTGGAGGGGCCGCGCCGCTCGACCCGGCCGCCCTCGGAGCCGTGCCCGTCGGCTCCGCCGCGATCCCGATCGCGCTGGCCGCGTTCAACC
>JAOPYW010000007.1 GCA_025964405.1 Thermoleophilia bacterium
CACCATCAGCTGCGCGAGTGCGAGCACCGCGAAGATCCACCATCGGCGGCCGTGCTGCACCGCGTCTTCCTGTACATCGGTCATTGTCTCGGTGCTCCCTGCGATCATGCGGAGGCTGTTCCTCCACTTGTAGGGGCGACACCGTAGCATGAAGCGGAGGTAATACCTCCATTTGGGGAGACGTTAGCGCGAAAGGCCTGCTGAGCGGCCGAAAATGAGTGCCTCGGCGTGGACGGGGAGCCGGGGTCGGGTCAGCGGGCGGTGCGCCAGGCGCACATCGCTGCGTCGACCTGGTGCGGCTGCGGAGCGAGGCCGGGCAGCGCGGCGCAGTGCGCGCCCGGGCGCAGGCCGGTCATGGCGAGCGCGAGCGTGCGGCGCCACAGGTCGGGCTCGGTCGCGGAGGTGGCCGAGACCATCGACATCATCATGAGGTGCAGCATCGCGATGTCGCCCATGGCGACCTCCTCGCGGATCACGCCGGCAGCCTTGCCGCGCGCCAGGAGCGCCTCGAACAGCTCGGTGATGCGCTCGTGCACGTCCTGGCTCTTCGTGAGCGTGTCGTCGGCGCGCAGGAGCAGGTCCATGATGCCGCGGTCGCACGACTCGCGTTCGAGCATCGTGGTGAAGACCGTCTCGAGCGCGACCCACGGATCCTCGATCTCGGAGGCGTCGCTGAGCACGCGCACGAACTCGTCGATGCGGCTCTCGAACAGGGCCTTGATCAGCACCTGCTTGTCGGGGTAGCGGCGATACACGGTGCCGATGCCGACCCCCGCGTGGCGGGCGATGTCGTCGAGCGACACGTCGAGTCCGCGGGTCGTGAACAGCTCCGTGGCAGCTTCGAGGATGCGCAGGCGGTTGCGCTCGGCGTCGCGCCGAAGCGGACGACCGGTGTTCGACGCATCAGGAAGCGTGCTGGACATTGCACTCCATCATAGCCGCGAGGTCGAATCGGGTTCACCGGTAGGCGCGACCGCGCCGTACCTCGTCGTGTCGCGGGCGAACTGCCGCACCGCCGCCGTGGCGGCCTCGAAGCGACCGAAGGCATGTTCCCAGTCGGCGCCCGCATCCGGCTCGAAGGTGCGCTCAGCACGCCACGCGCCCGCGATCTGCTCCACCGAATCGTAGAGCCCGGCGCCGAGGGCGGCGAGGTAGGCCGCGCCGAGCGAGGTCGTCTCGACGTTCGCCGGCCGCACGACCGGCACGCCGAGCACGTCGGCCTGCAGCTGCATGAGCAGGTCGTTGGCTGCCATGCCGCCGTCGACCCGCAGTTCGGTGACGTCGGCGCCCTCATCCGCCATCGCGACGATCACCTGCTTCACGCGGAACGCGACGGCTTCGAGGGTCGCGCGTGCGACGTGCGCACGTGAGGTGCCGCGCGTCATGCCGAGCAGTGCTCCGCGCGCCTCGGCGTCCCAGCACGGCGCTCCCATGCCTGCGAACGCCGGCACGAGCACCACGCCCCCGCTGTCGGGCACGCTGCGGGCGAGCGCTTCGACGTCGGGCGAGGTCGGGATGAACTGCATCTCGTCGCGCAGCCACTGCACGCTCGCGCCGGCCGTGAACACCGACCCCTCGAGTGCGTAGGTGTCAGTCGCGCCGATGCGCCATCCGACGGTGGAGAGGAGTTGCTCGCTGACGGGGGCCGCGTCGCCCGAGTTGACGAGCACGAAGGCGCCGGTGCCGTAGGTCGCCTTCGCGAGCCCGGGCGTGACGCAGGCCTGGCCGAAGAGCGCGGCCTGCTGGTCGCCGGCGATGCCGCAGACGGGGGCCGAGATGCCCGAGAAGCTGTCGGGATCGGCGCGGGCGACCTCGCCCGAGGAGGCGACGACGGTCGGGAGCCAGGCCGGGTCGACGCCGAACAGCGAGCAGAGCTCGTCGCTCCACGTGCCGGCATGGATGTCGTAGAGCAGGGTGCGGGCCGCGTTGGAGGCGTCGGTCACGTGCGCCGCTCCCCCTGACATGCGGTGCACGAGCCAGGAGTCGATGGTGCCGATGCGGAGGGTGCCGGCGGTCGCGAGGGCGCGCACGCCGTCGTCGTTGCGGAGCAGCCACTCGACCTTGGTGCCGGAGAAGTAGGGGTCGATCGGGAGCCCGGTGATCTCGCGCACGCGGGGGGCGTGGCCGGCGTCGCGCAGCTCGGCGCAGCGCTCGGCGGTGCGGCGGTCCTGCCAGACGATCGTGGGGCCGACGGCGCGCCCGGTGGTGGCGTCCCAGCAGACCACCGTCTCGCGCTGGTTGGTGATGCCGATGCCGGCGAGGTCGCGCGGCGTGGCGCCCGCTGCGGCGAGCGCGGCGCTCGTGGCCGCCAATACCGTGCGCCAGATCGCCTCGGGGTCGTGCTCGACGAGGCCGGGGGCGGGGAAGTGCTGGGGGTGCTCGCGGTAGCCGCGGCCGCGCACGGTGCCATCGGCCTCGACGACCACGCACGTGGTGCCGGTGGTTCCCTGGTCGACGGCGAGGATGAGTTCAGGCATGGGTGATTCCTGCCCGCGTGCAGGCGTTTGCACGCACGCCTGCGCTGCCGATCAAGTGTCCGCCCGGGCCTGCCGCGGCGCACCTACCTAGGTGCCTACCTAACGTAGGTAATTGCACCGATCCGGCTGGTGTGGGTGCGTCGTATCTTTGAGGCACAGGGAGCGCTTGTCCCGCACTCCACTGACCGGCACCGTCCAAACGATCCGTCCCGATCGAAGTG
>JAOPYW010000012.1 GCA_025964405.1 Thermoleophilia bacterium
ATCAGTGAGCTCGCCCGCTCGGTCGGTCGCAGCCGCCCCGCGGTGAGCAACACGCTCCGCCTCCTGGAGCTGCCCGACGTCGTGCTCGAGATGCTCGAGCGTCGAGTCCTGACCGAGGGTCACGGCCGCGCCCTGCTGGGATGCAGCGACCGCCTCCGCCTCCAGAAGCTGGCGAAGCTCAGCCTCGACCGGAGCCTGACGGTTCGCGCCTTGGAGCGCATGGTGCGGGAGCAGGAGACGGCAGTGGCCGACGGAGGCGCGCCGCGCAGCTTCCAGCGCAGCAAGTGGAACATCGACCCGGACCACGAGCTCGTCGAGCGCGTCGAGCGCCTTGCCGAGGGCGGCCTCGGCGTGCGCGGGCGCGTGAAGCTGGGTGACGGCGGCGCGAAGCTCGAGCTCATGTGCGATGACCCGGCGGCGCTCGTCAACCTCGTGGCGCGACTCGAGGCCGCGCTGGCCGTCACGGCTTGAAGCCGGGGGTTCGCGAGCGATGCTTGCTGCATTGCGACAGTGGATATGAAATACTCCCCGGCGCACGTCGGGGCGTATAGCTCAGTTGGTTAGAGCGCATCTCTGATAAGGATGAGGTCCCTGGTTCGAATCCAGGTACGCCCACTATTTCCGCCGGCTCGTATTCACCGTTCCGCCTGTTCCAGGTGGAGCGCCTCGCTCCTTTCGAAAGGCATCGCTGATGCTCGAGATGGTCATCTACGGCGTGAGTTTCGACATGGTCGGCAAGCAGCCGATCGTGCTCCTCAAGACGCTGGCCGGCAATCGCTTCCTCCCGATCTGGATCGGGCATCCCGAAGCCGCAGCCATCCTGATGCGCCTGCAGGGAGCCAATCCCCCACGCCCCTCCACGCACGACCTGATGATGCAGGCGATCGAGGAACTCGATGGAGCAGTGAGCCAGGTGGCGATCACCGAGCTGCGCGACAACACCTTCTTCGCGCAGGTGACGGTCGAGGTCTCCGGAGCGGAGCGCCAGCTCGACGCCCGACCGAGCGACGCGCTCGCCCTCGCGGTGCGTGCCGATGCGCCCATCTTCGCGTCTGATGAGATCGTCGCCGAGAGTGGCATCGAGTTCGAGCAGGAGGATGCGAACGGCGACAGCGCCGAGGTCGTCGAGCAGTTCCGCTCCTTCCTCGAGGACGTCAATCCGGACGACTTCCTCCGCAACGGCTGAGACGCCGCTCCCGCGCCGACGAGGTGCGGATTCCGAACGACCGCCCACCGTGGGCCGAGCAGGGGCCCCGACGGGCCGCGAACCGGGAGGGGATGCCGCATTCGCGGCGAAACCCCCCGTATACTTTCGGTGCATGCTCGCGCGCGATCACGCGCGCGCCGACCCCGTGGAGCTCCCCCAACATGAGTCGCGCACTTCGTCAGCGTCGCCTTCGTCAGCGCCGCACCACCCTCCGCCGCACGCAGCTCTTGATCGCGGCCGTGGTGTTCATCGTCCTCGCTACTGCCGGAGGCGCCTGGGCGACCTACGACTACCTCAAGGGCGACGACACGAAGTGGCCGTCGATCGACACGCTCCAGCCGCAGCGCATCGGCCAGAACTCGGAGATCTTCTCCGCCGACGGCAAGAGCATGGGGTTCATCAAGTCGGACCAGCACCGCACCAACCTGAAGTACTCGAAGATGGGCGAGTGGACGCCCAAGGCCACCGTCGCGATCGAGGATCGACGCTTCTACACCCACAACGGCGTCGACCCCGAGGGCATGGTGCGCGCGCTCACCGTCAACCTCGAATCGGGCGAGAGCAAGGAAGGCGCGTCGACCATCACGCAGCAGGTCGTGCGTAACCTCTACAAGGAGATCACCACGGAGAAGACGCTGTCGCGCAAGGCGAAGGAAGCCACGCTGGCGATGCAGCTCGAGAACCGGTGGTCGAAGAAGAAGATCCTCGAGACGTACCTCAACCTGGTCTTCTACGGCAACAACGCCTACGGCATCGAAGCTGCGTCCCTCACCTACTTCAACAAGCCCGCCGACAAGTTGACCATCCCCGAGGCTGCGCTGATCGCCGGCCTGCCGCAGTCGCCGTCGGTCTACGACCCCTTCAAGAACAAGAAGGATTCGCTCGAGCGCCGCAACGAGGTGCTCGCCGCGATGTACGACCAGAAGATGATCACGGCTGCCGAGTACGGCGCCGCGAAGAAGTCGGGGATCACGCTCCACCCGAGCACGCAGTACACGACGCACAAGCTGCCGTACTTCTTCGACTACGTCGAGAAGGACCTCATCAGCCAGTTCGGCGCGGCTGCCGTGCGCGAAGGCGGGCTCCGCATCAAGACGACGATCGACCCGAAGCTGCAGACCTACGCGGAGAGCGCGATCCGCGACACCATCTCCGGCACCGGCAAGTCAGCCGCGATCGCCGTGCTCGACACGAAGACCGGCCAGATCAAGGCGATGGCGTCGTCGTCGAGCTATTCCAAGTCGAAGTTCAGCTTCGCGTCGCAGGCACATCGCCAGCCGGGCTCGACGGCGAAGATCTGGGTGCTGGCGGCGTTCGTGGCGCAGGGTGTGGATCCGGATTCGACGACGTACGTGTCGAAGCCGTTCGGCGTCCGCTACAAGGGCAGTGGTGAGAAGGGGTGGTGGAAGCCCAAGACCTTCGGCAACACCTACTCGGGCGCCACGTCGATCCGCTCGGCGACCCTCGCCTCCGACAACTCGGTCTATGCACAGATGACGCTCGACATCTCCCCCGAAGCCGTTTCGAAGGAAGCGCACAAGCTCGGCATCCAGAGCAACCTCGAGGACGTCTGGTCGATCGGCCTCGGCAGTCAGGTCGTGACGCCCCTCGAGCAGACGAACTTCTACTCGTCGCTCGCACGAGGCGGCCAGCGCATCGACCCGCGCGCGGTCTCCGTGGTCACGACCGCCGGCGGCACCAAGCTCCCGCTCAACTACAAGCCGGGCCACAAGGTCATGGAGGACTGGCAGGCGGGCAAGATCGTCGACATCCTCCGGGCCAACGTCCAGGGGGGCACCGGCACCGGCGCCGCGATCTCCGGCAAGGACGTCGGCGGCAAGACCGGAACCACCGACGACTCCAAGGACGCCTGGTTCTGCGGCGTCACACCCGAGCTGACGGCCTGCGTGTGGTTGGGCTACGAGACGCCGGCGCCCATGTACGGCGAGACGGGCGGCAACACCCCGGCCCGCATCTGGCGCCGATTCATGGAGCCTGCGCTCGAGAAGGTCCCGAACCGCGACTGGTTCGTCCCGAAGGGCCAGCCCGCCTGGGTGCCCGGCTGGGACGCCGGTGCCTGGGCCAAGAACCCGTCGTTCGACACGACCGGCGGTGGCTCGAGTTCGGGCCAGGGCACCACGCGCCCGAGCACGGCAGGCACGGCTGACGCCGCCGATGAGGCGGCCAAGGATGCTGCGGCTGATGCCGACGCGGCCGAAGGCACTGGAGGGACGGGCACCGGCGACACGGCCGGGGGGACGGGCACGGCTCCAACCACGCCCGAGCCCGTGGCGCCTGCGCCTGCGCCGACGCCGCCCACCCCGGCTCCCGTGACGCCCGCTCCGGCACCGGTCGCCAAGCACTGATCCTCCGGTTCGCAGCTACGGCCGCCCACGCGGCCGTAGCTGGCCGTTGGCCGCGCGGCGGCGATCCTCGCGCGCCGAAGTCGACGAACAACGGGTGATGCGAACGTCCACCCATGCCGACCTGCTGCGCCTCATGGAGGCAGCGACCGCCGTCGCGCTCTGCGTGCTGCTCGGCAACCTGCGGCTCCTCGAACTGCCCAGCGGTGGCTCGATCAGCCTCGCTGCGGTCCCGCTGCTCGCCCATGCCGCGGTGCGCGGCGGTCGGGGGGCGGTGTTGGCCTGCTGGTGCGCAGGCGCGGCACACGCCCTGTCGGGCGGCACGATCATCCACCCGCTGCAGCTCCTGCTCGACTACGTCGTCGCCTACGGCGTGCTGGCGACGCCGGCCCTGTTCGGGGCGCGCACGACCGCGCGGCGCACGATCGGCATCGTCATCGCGATGCTCCTGCAGCTGGCGGTGACGACCCTGAGTGGCGTGCTCTTCTTCTCGTCGGTGGCGGGTGCGGCCGCCTGGCGCTACAGCCTGGGCTACAACGCGACGACGGCGCTTCCGGAGCTGGTGCTCGCCCTCGTGGCGGTACCGGTGGCGATCCGCGCCCTGCAGCGCGCAGACCCGTCGCTCGCTCCCCCGGCTGCCGACATGTCAGTCGCCGCGCGCCAGCCCCGAGTCGCGCTCCTGCCGGCGCCGCGCGTGGCAGCCTGTGGCGCTGCGTCGATACCGCTCGCGCCCCGTACGGCTCCCCCGGAATTGCCACGGCGCACGCCCGCAGCGACCGCGGCCGCCCCGACACCCGCAGGAGTATCGGAGCGCCCGGCGATCACGCGCGACCGTGCGCCGATCACGCGCCCGGCACCCTTCTCGTCAGCGGTGCCGTGGCGACGTGCAGACCTCGTGGGCTAGTTGAGGAACCAGCCCTTCTGCGTCGCGAACGACGCAGCCTCGGCGCGGTTGCGCACCGTCAGCTTGCGGAAGATCTCTGTGGCGGCGCGGCGAACGGTTCGGCCCGACAGGTAGAGCTGCTGGCAGATCTCCTGGTTGGTGAACCCCTGCGAGATGAGGCGCAGCACGTTCCACTCGCGATCGGTGAGGTTGTAGGGGCGACCCTGCGCCGCGGTCTCACGCAGGCGCGACCAGAGCATCGCCTCGAGGTCGGGCTTGAGCGGCGGACGGCCACCGGCGGCGACGACCTTGACGGCGTTCGCGATCTCCTCCAACGAGGAATCCTTGAGCACGTAGGCCGCGGCACCCGCCTGGTTCGCCTCGAAGAGGTCGTCGGGGTCCTCGGAATACGTGAGCACCACGCAGCGCGTGTTGGGATGCCCCTCGATGACGTTGCGAATGAGCTGCAGGCCCTGTTCGCGGTCGGGCATCTTGAGGTCGGTGAGCACGACCTGCGGCTTGTGGCGTGCGACGTTGCGCAGCACGCTCGCGGGATCGCTCGCGGCAGCGAGGATCTCGAGGCCGGGCTGCTGTCCGAGCCCGCGACGCAGGCCCTCCAGTACCACCGGGTGGTCATCGACGACGATGACGCTGACGGTCTGTTCAGACATGGGTTGGTGTCCTTCCTGCGGTGTTGGGTGTTGGGTCGGCAAGGGTGTGCACGATGTCGCGCAGGCTCTTCTTGAGCTGCGTCGATTCGTCCTGCATGCGCCGGGTGGCCGCAGCAAACTCGTCTTCGGTGGGTGACTCGCCCGACAGGCGTCGCGCGAGCTGCTCCAGTTCTTCGAGTCGTTCGGTAAGTTGATCCCGCATCCTGCCCGAGAGCCCGTGGCGCAAGCGGGCGAGCGCCTGGTAGCGCACCCGGATCTGGAGGGCCTCGAGCCGATCGAGCAGCTTCGCGCCCTGGATCGCGGCCATGCCCACGAGCGCGACGTCGGTCACGTGCACGAGGGCGCCTTCGAGCTGGCGGTCGCTCAGGACGTCGTCGAGCAAGGCCGCGGCGGAGACGAGGCTGAGCGTGGCGATGAAGAGCGCCGTCGCGCGCGTGGCCGCGCGGCGCCCGTCGGCGATGCCCACCGCGAGGAGCAGCAGCGGCGCGTAGATGAGGAAGGAGGGCGGCGCATCGCCCCACGTCGCGATCGCGAAGAGCGCACTCATCACGAGCACGTAACCGTACGCGAGTGCCGGGCCGCGCTGGAGGGCGACCCAGACGCGGCGCTGGAACGCGAGCCCGAGCACGAGGTCGATGACGACGAGGGCGAGGAGCAGCCAACCCACGACCTGCGACTCGCGGATCGCGAAGACGGCGAGCTGGGCGACCGCGATGAGGCCGAGGCCGCCGCGCAGCACACCGAGCAGGGTCCAGACGTTCTCGCGCAGGCGCGAGGCGTCGCGCTCGAGGATGTCCTCGGCGGCGTCGTCGGGCAGCGGCACCTGCAGTCGCACGCGTGTTCCGAAGCCCGGCTGGGAAGCGATCACGACCTCGCCGCCGCAGATGCGCGCGCGCTCGGCCATCTCCCGGAGGCCGTAGTGCCCGTCCTTCTCCGTGATCGTGCCGGGGGGGTTGTCGAAGCCGACGCCGTCGTCGGAAATCGACAGCACGACGAGGTCCTCTGTCACGTCGATCGAGATCGAGATGTCCTTCGCGTGCCCGTTCTTGACGGCGTTGTTGACGCTCTCGCCCGCGACTGCGACGACGTGGGGGCGCATCCACGGGGGCACCCGTGAAGCATCACCGGTCGTCTCGACGTCGACCCGCACGCTGGCCTGCTGGCCCATGCGCCGCGCCTCCTGCTTGATGACGCTCGCGACGTTCGTGCCGACCATCGGTTCGTCGCCGACCCGGAAGAGGTCCTTGAGCGTTCGCAGGGCATCGCGGTAGCCGTCGGCGAGTGATGCGAGGCGCGACGGCGCCTGGTCATCGAGGCCGACCGCGTGGACCGCCTGCACTTCGAAGTGCATGCCGCTGAGTGCCTGGCCGAGTCGATCGTGGAGGTCGCGGCGGTAGCGCCCACGCTCGCGGCTGATCTCGGTGGCGATCTCGAGCGCACCGATGCGTCGCGCGACGGTGAAGAACCCGCTCGTCGCGAGCGCGAAGAAGAAGAAGAGCGAGAGGGTGCCGGTGAAGCCGCCACGGCCCGCTTCCACGTCGCCGCTGATCGCGAACACCGCATAGGCGATGCCGCAGGCCGCGCCAGCGATGAAGGCATCGGCGGGCCGTCCGGCCGCCCAGCTGATCACCGTCGAGCAGGCGTAGGCCGCCAGCAGCGACAGCGTCGCCTCATCCGGGGCGAAGGCGAGCAGCACCACGCAGAAGGCGAGGTCGACCACGAGCACGGCGCGCAGCACGAGCCCCTGCGGCCGTGGCAGGGCGGCCAGGCCGGCACTGAGCGCCGTCCAGGCGCAGGCGGCGAGGACGACGCCGAGCGCAGCCCGGTCGGCGAGCCCGGTGGCCAGGGCCACGACCGCCTCGAGGCTGATGAGCACCCGCCACGTGGCCACCCAGGTGAAGACGTTCGGTCGCCACGCGGCGTGCGCGGCGCCATCGGCAGTCATGCCGGCGGGGGCATGCGCGGTGGGCGCCTGCGGGAGCGGCGCGATCGGAGATGCGTGTGTGCCCACTACGCGGCGGCCTTCGCCGTCGCGGTCGGGGTCGTCGCCGGAGCGATGCTGCGCAGCTGTACGTTGGTGAGCTTGGCGTAGACGGCGTACCGCTTCGCGGCCGAGTACTTCGGGTGGCAGGCGGTGAGCACGAGGTGCTCGCACGAGCCGATGCAGCGGCCGGTCTTCGCGACGTTGGCGCGCGATGCCGAGGTGCGCTCCTCCGCGCCGTAGTCGAGGATCGACCAGTCGGTCGGCGTGATGATGTTCTGGCGGGTCACGGTGTAGGTGAAGCGCCCGTACGGCACCGTCAGCACGATCTTGTCACCCAGCTTGATCTGGTCGACGTCGAGGAAGGGCGCGCCGAACGTGGTGCGATGCCCGGCGATCGCGATCGGTCCGCCGCTGCCCGGCAGGCCGCGCTCCTTGTAGAGCCCGGGGCCCTTCTCCAGGTCGGGATGTCGTGCGCCGTGCACGAACGTCTTGCGCAGGTGGATGCTCGGGATGGAGATCGTGCCCACCGGCGCGCCGAGTGGGATGCGCTTGCGGTAGCGGTTCGCGGTGGCGCGCGTCAGCTCGGGATCGAGCAACGGGTCGTTCGTGAGCGGTCCCGACGTGTTCTCGGTGTAGGTCGCGTACTGGCGCTTGAGGTCCTGCTGCGCGCTGTTCTCGGTCAGCCGCGTGAACGGGTCACCCCAGAAGATCGTGACGAGCACGAAGACGAGCAGTCCCGTGCCGGTGGCGATCAGGCCGGTGCCGAAGATGCGAGCGATGTCGGGGTAGGTGAGACGATCCATCGTGCTGGTGCGACGCGTTGCGCAGTGCCGGAGGGGAATCGGTCGCACCTGCGATCGACATGACACTGCATGGCCGTCATCGGCCACACGCACGGCCGCGTGAGGCCTACTGATGGCCCTCTACCCGTTCCGGCCCGGAGTCGACCTTCACGCGCCCGGAAGTCGAGGAGCGGAGCGGCGCTGCAGCGTGGCTAACGCGTCGTCGAGCGGTCGCGCGCGGCGCGACGGGCTTCGCGTTCGAGGCGCTCCCGCTCACGCTGCTGTGCCCGTGATTCAACGGGAGCGGCCGTACGCGTGGCCGGCCGCGCAGTGCGGCTCGGCTGCGCGGAGGGATTCGCGGCCGTCGGGAGCTCGCGTGTCGATGACGGCCGCCGGGCGGGGAGGCGCAGGGGGGCATGGCCTGCCGCACTGCGCACGCGCCCGAGCTGTCGCGCGGCGCCCGTGACGAGCTGCCCACGGATCGAGCGGAGGGTGCGCATGTCGCCGCGGAGATAGCCGAGCAGGTGCGGCAGCGCCGGGTGCGCGACCCGCCCGGTGACTGCGACGAGCATGAGCACGGCGACCCCGGCCGCGGCGCCCAGCACGAGCACGAGCAGGGGCGGCACGCTGCGGGTCTGGAGCAGCTGTGCGGCAAAGCGCACCGTGCCCAGGCCGACGTCGGTGCGCGCGGCGAGTACGCCGAGTGCGCCCACGACGCCGCCGAATCCGAGCAGCCAGACGCCCGCGCGCGCCCGCGAGGAATGCACGCGGCGCGAGCACAACCAGATCCAGCCGTGGAGCATCGGCGCCCAGAAGAGCACCGCGAACGGGCTGATCGCAAGCGCGAGTGCAGCAAGCACCACGAGCGTGAACAGGCCACCGACGAGCTCGGCGTGGTCGCGATCGCTCGTGGCCGCCGCACGGCTGGCGAAGCGTTGGCGACGCCAGTCGGGACCGCGTGCGACGAGCCAGCCGCCGTAGGTGAGCAGGCCCCAGCAGATGAGTCCCGCGATGCGGATGTCGCCGAACGAGGACGGGTTCGGCGGTCGATCGCCGGCGGTCGGGAAGAGCCCCATCGCCGTGAGCACCCAGAGTGCCGCGACCGACCAGATGCCGGCGATCATGACGCGCGCGATGGTGCCGCCGGTGGCGAGCAGGTTCCATCCGGCGCGGTGGCGCATCAGCATGTCGACGACCACGACCCAGACGGGCACGAGCAGGGAGGCGATGAAGAGCTTGAGCGCCCAGCCGCGGTAGATGCGCGAGCTCGTGCCCACCCACGTCTTGCCGGCCGACTGCAGTTGGTCGACCTGGTCGAGCGTGGAGATGACGCGCTGCGTGCTGCGGAGGCCGGCGCCGACACGTGCGGCCGTCGCGCGCGAGTCACCGTTGTCGGCGAGCTGGTCGTCGCCTGCGGTGATCGTCAGGGCAGGAAGGCCCTGGGTCAGGAGCTGCCCGTGCTCGCGGAGCGTGATCGGCGCGGCGAGCTGTCCGACCTGGGCGAACACGCCCGGTGCTGCCGCGCTCCCACCCTCGCTCCCGAGCGCCTGCCGCGCCGCCTCGACCAGGCCGAGTGGGGGTGCGTAGTGACCACTGGGCGACGCATCCACGCGCAGCTCCCCACCGGCGCCGAGACGGTCGAGCACGATGACCGCCACCACGCCGCCCCGCTTGGCGAGTCGCTGGCCGAGCGCCCGCGCGCCGCCGCCGTTGAGCGTTGCGCCGTCGGTCGACACGAACAGGTAGCTACGGCGCCGATCGCGGGTGGCGGAGAGTTCCTTGGCCAGGGCGAGGAGGGCGAGCTGGTCGGTCGCGTCGGAGCCGCGGCCCGACGCCGTGGCGGAGTCGCGGTGCGCGACGATCACGACGAGTTCGCGGGTGCGACCGGGCAGGCGCGCCTCGACGTTGACGAGGCTGACCGACTTGCCGGTCTCGGGATTCATGCTCGTGGTCGGCACCGTGACGGCCGAGACGTCGGGCAGCGTGTTGAACTGGTCGCGCATCCACTGGGCGGAATCGTTGGCGCCCGAGGTGTTGGGACGGCGGTCGGGGAACTGGGCGACGAACTCGTCGCGCGCCTCGAGGAGGTTGGTCGCCTGCTCGTTGCCGAGCGTCGGGGGCAGGGTTCCCTGCACCGGCGGCTGCGAGGCGAAGCTCGTGACGAGCAGCACGAGCAGGGCCAGGCCCGGAATCAGCCACGCACGGCGATAGAGGCTCCAGGCAATGAAATCGGTTGGACGACGGCGACCCATACCCGGGGGACTCTACGCGCCTTGCGGTACCAGTGGTGCCGGTCGCAGGGCAGACGGGCCAGAGCGGCCGCCGCCGTGGCCCACCGTTTCATGCGCGCAGGCGCGGGGACCTATCTGCAACGGCCCGTGTGTAGCGACCCCGATTTGCACGCTTTCCAGTTTGCCAAAGCGGTGGTACGTTGGATCCAGACCCCCGATCCGTGAGCCCCCACACATGCATCGAACCCGTACCCTCACCCCCAGCCTGCCCGTGCTCGTGATCGCCGCCGTGTTGCTGGCGATGGTCGCCTTCGGCGTCACGCGCACCCTGCTCGACCGCAGTGCCGACGCCCTGCCGGCGCTCGACGTGGCCGGCGACACTGCGGCCGCCCGGCCCGGCGCGCTCGACGTCGCGAAGCTCTATGCCAGCCGTGTGCAGACGGTCGTGTCGATCGACTCGACGGTCGGCGACGGCGCGCTCCACGGCACGGGCGTGGTGGTGGGAACCGACGGCACGATCGTCACCGCCTCGCACGTCGTCAAGGACTACAAGTCGGCCACCGAGGCTTCGATGGTGTTCGTGCGCTTCCACGACAAGAGTGAGGTGAAGGCCGAGATCATCGCGATCGACCAGTGGAACGACCTGGCCGTGCTGCGCGTCGACCCGACGCAGGTGGCCGGGCTCGTCGCCGCGCCGTTGGTGGCCAACTCCAACACGACGATGGTGGGTGCCGAGGTCGACGCGATCGGCAACCCGTTCGGGCACGAGTGGAGCAACGCGCCCGGCCACGTGTCGCAGGTGCACCAGACGGTCGACTCCCAGATCAACGCCGGATGGCAGGTGCCCGACGCCATCCAGTTCGACGCTGCCATCAACCCGGGCAACTCGGGTGGTCCGCTGTTCAACG
>JAOPYW010000016.1 GCA_025964405.1 Thermoleophilia bacterium
GCACCACCCGGCCACGCGCCACATCCCCGTGCACGTGGTCTCGGCGCTCGACGAGCGCGGCCACGCCCTCCGCGCCGGCGCCGCGGCGTTCGTCTCCAAGCCGCTCACACCCGATGCCCTCGAGACCGCGTTCGTCGACATCGGCCAGAGCCTCGACGGCGAGGTGCGCCGCGTGCTCGTCGTGGAGGACAACAAGGCCGAGCGCGAGAGCATCGTGGAGCTGATCGCATCGGGCGACGACGTCGAGGCGGTTGCGGTCGCGTCGGCCGAGAAGGCCTGGAAGCAGCTGCAGGGCGACCATCACTTCGACTGCATGGTGCTCGACCTCAAGCTCCCCAAGCAGAGCGGGTACGGCCTGCTCGAACGCATCCGCGAGGATGCATCGCTGCGGGAGCTGCCGATCATCGTCTACACCGGTCGTGACCTCACGCGCGACGAGGATCGCCGCCTGCGCGAGCTCTCGACGTCGATCATCGTCAAGGACGCCCGCTCACCCGAACGGCTGCTCGACGAGACCGCGCTCTTCCTGCACCGGGTCGAGAACCAGATGCCGGTCGAGAAGCGGCGCATGCTCGAGCAGCTGCACTCGACCGACGCGGTGTTCCAGGACAAGCGGGTGCTCGTCGTCGACGACGACGTGCGCAACGTGTTCGCGCTCACGAGCCTGCTCGAGGGCCACGGCATGGAGGTCGCCTACGCCGAGAACGGCCGCGAGGGCATCGAGCAGCTCGAGAAGGGCTCCTACGACCTCGTGCTCATGGACGTCATGATGCCGGAGATGGATGGCTACGAGGCGACGCAGAAGATCCGCGAGCGCGAGGAGTGGCGCGGGCTGCCGATCATCGCGCTCACGGCGAAGGCGATGAAGGGCGACCGTGAACGCAGCATCGCCAGCGGCGCGAGTGACTACATCACCAAGCCGGTCGACACCGAGCAGCTCCTGTCGCTGATGCGGGTGTGGCTGTCGGCGTAGACGACACACCCGGCTGGCGCTCCGACTCCCTCGAAGACCTCGAGGCGGGCTTGCTGCTGGAAGCGATCCATCGGCACTACGGCTTCGACTTCCGCCAGTACTCGCCGGCCTCGCTCCGGCGACGCCTGCGCAAGCGCATGGAGGATGAGGGGCTGGGGAGCCTGTCGCTGCTGCAGCACGAGCTCCTGCACGAGCCGGCAGCGATGGAGCGGCTCCTGCTCGACCTCTCGATCAACGTCACGGCGATGTTCCGCGACCCGGGGTTCTACGCCTCGTTCCGCGAGCACGTCGTGCCGCTGCTGCGCACCTATCCCTACTTCCGGGTCTGGCATGCCGGCTGCTCGACGGGCGAGGAGGTCTACTCGATGGCCATCCTCCTCCACGAGGAGGGCCTGCTCGACCGCGCGCGCATCTACGCGACCGACATGAACGAAGCCGTGCTCGACCAGGCACGCGCCGGCATCTTCCCGCTCGACCGCATGAAGGACCACACGACCAACTACGTGAAGGCCGGTGGCACCGCCGCCTTCAGCGACTACTACCTCGCGAAGTACGACGGAGCGCTCTTCCATCGCTGGCTCATCGACAACGTCGTGTTCGCGCCCCACAACCTCGCAAGCGACGGACCGTTCAACGAGTTCCACGTGGTGGTATGTCGTAACGTGATGATCTACTTCGACACGCCGCTGCAGAACCGCGTGCACGACCTGTTCCGCGAGAGCCTGGTGCGCCGTGGCGTGCTCGCGCTCGGTGCGAAGGAGAGCATCCGCTTCACGAGCGCGGAGGAGCACTTCGAGGAGATCGACCGGCAGTGGAAGATCTATCGGGGGCGCGCATGACCTCCCGCGACCGCGACATCGTCTGCATCGGCGCGTCCTGGGGTGGTCTCGACGCACTGCGGGTGTTGCTCGCCCGTATCGACGCATCGTTCCCGGCTCCGATCTGCATCGTGCAGCACCGCGGTGAGGACGACGGCGGCGTGACCCTGCTCGTCGACTTCCTCGAGCGCGTGACCACCCTGCGCGTCTGCGAGGCGGAGGACAAGCAGCCGCTCACCGCCGGCCACGTCTACGTCGCTCCGGCCGGGTACCACATGCTCATCAACGACGGGCACGTCGCCCTGTCGGTCGAGGATCGCGTGCGCTGGTCACGGCCGAGCGTCGACGTGCTCTTCGAGAGTGCCGCCGCCGACCAGGGGTGCCACGTCACCGCCGTCGTACTCACGGGGGCGAACGACGACGGTGCACGCGGGGTGCAGGCGGTGCACACCGCGGGCGGCACCGTGCTCGTGCAGCATCCCGACACGGCCGAGCGGAGCGAGATGCCCCGCGCCGCGATCGCGACCGGCGTCGCCGACGCCGTGCTCCCCATCACCGCCCTGGCGGACGAACTGGTGCGCCGCGGCGCACGCGGATGTGACCACGCGTGACCGAGCTCGACACCACTGACGTCACGGGGCCGTTCCCCGCACCGCAACCGCTCGCGAAGTCGAAGGTGCTCGTCGTCGACGACCAGCCCGAGAACCTGAGGGTGCTCCAGCTCATCCTCGAGCCGCTCGACGTCGAGGTCATCCAGGCGGGTTCGGGCGAGGAGGCCCTGCGCACCCTGCTCGAGCACGAGGTCGCCGTGATCGTGCTCGACGTGCGCATGCCGGTGATGGACGGTTTCGAGACCGCGCAGTACGTCAAGCGCCGCGAACGCACCAAGCACGTGCCCATCATCTTCCTGACCGCCCTCGGCAACGACCGTGAGCAGGCGCTCTCCGGCTACGAGGCGGGCGCGGTCGACTTCATCGAGAAGCCGGTCGAGCCGCTCGTGCTCTGCGCCAAGGTCGCAGCCTTCGCCGAGCTCCACGCCAGTCGCGTCGAGATCGCCCGCCAGGCCGAGCTGCTGCGTGAGTCCGCCGCGCGCGAGTCGGCCCGGGAACTCGAGGAGGTGCGTGAGCGCGCCGCCCGTCGCTACCGCGACCTCGCGGAGGCGATGCCCAGCATGGTGTTCGCGCTCGATGCGGATGGCGAGGTCACCTACCGCAACGGCAACTGGGAGACGT
>JAOPYW010000018.1 GCA_025964405.1 Thermoleophilia bacterium
TGCGCCGGGCGCGCTTCGACCTCATCGAGGCCGAAGCCGCCCGGTTGGCGGGACTCATGGGGGACCTGCTCGACGCAGCCACCCTCCACGCGGGGGGCGTTCAGCTGGTCCGCGAACGACGTGCGGCCCGCGACGTGGTCAATGGCGCCATCGGGCGCGTGGTGGACGCTGCGGCCGACGCTCGCGTCGAGCTGTTCGTCGGCGACGTCGACGAACGGGTCGAGCTGGACGTCGACGCCGACCGGATCGACCAGGCACTCGTCAACCTCCTGCTGAATGCCGTTCGGCACGCACCAGAGGGATCGCGCGTGACGATGGAGGTCGCAGTTCGGGACGCACACTCATGCGTCGTCACGATCTCGAACCGGTCGGAACCCATCCCGCCCGAGGTCGCGGAGCGCATCTTCGACCCCTTCGTGCAGCACGGTCCCGTACGCGGCAGCGTCGGCCTCGGCCTGGGCATCGCCCGCGATCTCGTGGAGGCGCACGGAGGGACGTTGCAGTTGGCCAGCCGCGGCGAGCGCGGCGTCTTCCAGTTGGAGGTGGAGCTGCCGCTCGCGACGCGCCGTCATCGAGGTGACGGTGCCCGAGCTCGAACCGCGCGCTGGTCGTCGAACCCGGGATGGGCGTGATGTACGAGTTCGAGGCCGAGGTGGCCCGCGTTCGCGATCGCGTCTGGGCCGAGTGTGACCCGGCGGCGATCCTGCGCGCGGGGGCGCACGAGGCACCGCGTATCGTGGCGGCGCTCGCCCGAGGATTCCTCGAGGAGGCGAGTGGGGCGCTGGACGGCGCGCAACAGGCAGCGGTGGTCGATGGCGTGGTTGCGGCGACGCTGGGGCTCGGGCCGCTCCAACCACTCCTCGCGGACCCGGAGGTCTCCGAAGTCATGGTCAACGGCCACGCCGATGTCTTCGTGGAGCGAGCTGGGCGCATCGAGCGGGCCGGCGTGCGCTTCGACGACGACGCCCATGTGTTGCGCGTGATCGATCGCATCCTCGCGCCGATCGGTCGGCGCATCGACGCGTTGGCGCCCATGGTGGACGCGCGCCTGGCTGACGGGTCGCGCGTCAACGCCGTGATTCCGCCGCTCGCCGTCGACGGACCGCTGCTGACGATACGCCGGTTCGTGGCGGTCGCCACCTCCTTGGACGACCTCGTCGGCCTGGGCTCGCTCGATGCGGAGTCGGCCTTCGAGCTCGAGCGCCTCGTGCTCGACCGCGCCAACGTGCTCGTCAGCGGCGGCACCAGCACGGGCAAGACGACTCTCCTTGCCGCAGTGCTGGGCGCCGCTGCTCGCGACGACCGCATCGTCGTACTCGAGGATGCGGCCGAGCTGCCGTTGGTTCACCCGCACCGCGTGCGTCTGGAGACGCAGCCAGCTGCCCATGAGGGCGCGACGGCGATCGAGATGCGCGCCCTCGTGCGCAATGCACTCCGGATGCGACCTGACCGCATCATCGTGGGCGAGGTGCGGGGCGCCGAGGCGTACGACCTGCTGCAGGCGCTCAACACCGGCCATCGCGGGAGCTGGTCGACCGTGCATGCGAATGGCGTCGAGGAAGCGCTGCTCCGCATCGAGTCGATGGTGCTCACGGCCGGAACCGGCATGCCGCAACCGGTCGTGCGCGACCAGGTCGCGCGAGCGGTCGACGCCGTCGTGCAGCTCGCGCGCGATGCGTCGGGGAGGCGGTATGTCAGTGACATCGCGCTGGTCGACGTCGGCCCCGATGGCGGTGGGTGGCTGCTGCGGCGCCTGGAGCGTTCGCCATGAATGAGCGCTGGCAGCGCGTCGATGCGTGGGTGGAACGGGCGCTCGACCTGCGCGGGGGTGCGTTGGCGCGTGATCGCGAGTTCGCCGACCTGCTCCGGGCGGTTGCGGCTGCGGCTCGGACCGGGGTCAGCCTTCCCGCCGCGATACGCCGCGCGACGGAGCGCATGCACGGGCCGGTCACGTCCGAGCTGGCGGTTGCCGCGTCGCGCATCGAGTTCGGCCTCCCGGTCGAGGATGAGCTGGAACGGTTCGCGAATCGTGTCGACATGCCGGCCGCAACCATGCTCGCGCAGATCATCGCCGTGCAGCATCGCCGGGGCGGCGACCTCGCGGCTCCCTGCCACCGCCTGGCCGCGATGCTCCACGAGCGCTGCCAGCTCGATGCCGAGGCGCGATCGGCGACTGCGCAGGCGCGGTTCTCGGCCCGCGCCGTGTTGGCCATCCCACCGTTGCTGGCGCTGCTGGCGGCCTGGCGTGCGCCTGACGTGTTGTCACGCATGGCCACGTCGGGCATGGCGCTCGTCGTTGCACCGGGTGTGGCACTGATGGTCGTCGGCGGACTCGTGGCTCGCCGCATCGCGCAGCGCGCCGGAGCGGTTGCCGGCGGCGCGTCGACGCCGCCGGGGCGTGTCGGGCGCATTCGTCCGATGCTCGACCGTTGGGCAGGGGACGGCCCTCGGTCGCGTGGTTCGGTACGACTCGCGGCCGGGGTGCTCGCGCTCGGCGGCATGCTCGTCGTCGTTGGAGGGGCGCGGCCCCTGGGGGTGGCCTGCCTCGCAGGGGGTGTCGGCGCCGCGCTCGCGTGGCCCTGGAGTGACCGCATGCGCCAGCGTCGCGAGCTGGCCGTCGTGGCTGGCTCCGGCATCGAATCCCTGCTCGAGCTCTCGATCGCCCTCTTTGCCGCAGGTGCAACACCGCACGAGGTCGCGACGATCGCGGCGCGTCATGCCGGCGGCGACCTGCGCAGCGCGTTGGAGCCCGCCGTACACCGGCTCGCCCTGGGGCGGTCGATCCCGAGCGCTTTCGCCGACCTCCCCGTAGTGGCGGCCTCGCCGCACGTCGATGCGTGGCTCCACGCCGTCTGCGCCAGCGCGGAGCTGGGAGCCCCTGCGACCCAGGTGCTGCACCAGCTCCTGCGCGACGCCCGCGCCGTGCGGCGTGAACAGATCCGGGCCGCGGCCGCGACCGCTGCGCCGCGCATGCAGTTGGCGCTCGTGCTGCTCGTGGTGCCGGGCATCATGTGGATCATGTTGGTCACCACGGTAGGTGGCCTCGTCGAGCAGCTCCGCTCCCTCGGAGTCGCCTAGCCGGCCACTGCGGAGCGCTGCGATTCCAGCCAGGTCGATCACGCCGCAATCTGACGGGCTGCTGCGGAAATGATCAACTAATCTACCTGCGCCGGTCACCCTGCTTGGATACTCCCAAAGTCATCCGCACTTCTCCTGACGCGCACCCTCCCGTGCCGCGCGGAGGGGCGTCGAAGGCGCAGTCGCGCGACACCACGAGGAGTACCGGGGCATGGCGGAGTTGGGACAACACGAGATCGGACGACGTGAGACGGTGCGACGGGGTGCTGCCGCCGCGACGGCGCGCGTCGCGGGCCCGCTCCTGACGACGCGCCTGTTCATCTCCGTCGACGCACTGTTCTCGCAGCTGCGTCGCGAAGCGGGCCTCGGTCCCAATGAACGCGTCGCGGTCGAGTGTCTCTGGGAGTTCGGGGCCATGCCGATGTCCGAGCTGGCCGACCGCACGGCGGTCACCCGTGCAGCAGTGACGACGCTGGTGGACCGCCTCGAGAAGACGGGCATCGTCGTTCGCGACGGCGACCTCGCCGATCGGCGCCGCACGATCGTGCAGCTGAGCGCTGCTGGCCAGGAGCTCTGCGCGGCATCGACGCGTCCTTGGTTCGACGCGCTGGGTGAGGTCTTCGACGAGCTGCCACCCGAGACCTGGGCCCAGGTCGGGCCATTGCTCGGCAAGCTCTACGAGACCACGCGGAGTGAGGCCGACCGCATGCGGACGGGCGTGGGCGTCGCGCACTGAGGACGCTCGGGCGCGCCGCGCTCGCGTGCACGCACGTGATCGTCTAGCGTGATGGTGCATGGCCAGCCTGCCCGAGGACATCCGCGCCCACGTCGACCGCCAGCGTCGCGCGCTCCCCGAGGAACCCGGGGTCTACATCTACCACGACACGAGTGGGCGGGTGCTCTACGTCGGTAAGGCGAAGAACCTCCGCAAGCGCGTCAACTCCTACTTCACGAAGGCCCTCGACGCCCGCAAGCACGCGCTCGTGCTCCGGATCGCCGAGATCGAGGTGTTCGCCGTCTCGAGCGAGCAGGAGGCGCTCGAGTTCGAGGCGCGACTCATCCGACGCCACAAGCCGCCGTTCAACGTCATGCTGCGCGACGACAAGTCGTACCCCTACATCGCGGTGACGCTCGCCGACGACTACCCCCGCGTGCTCTTCACCCGGGAGCGCCGCAATCGCCCCGGCACCCGCTACTTCGGTCCGTACCCGTCGGCCAAGCGCGTGCGCGCGACCCTCGACCTGCTCAACCGCATCTTCCCGTATCGCCCGTGCGAGGGTTCCCGACCCGGCCGGCAGTCGGGCACACCGTGTCTCGACTACCACATCGCCCGGTGCGCGGCCCCCTGTGTCGGGTACATCTCGCAGGAGGACTACCGGGTCGTCATCGATGACGTGATGGCTGTCCTCGGCGGCACGGTGAAGCCCGTGCGCGCGCGCCTGCACGAGGAGATGCGGGCGGCCGCGGTGGGGCTCGAGTTCGAGCAGGCCGCTCGGCTGCGCAACCGCATCGCTGACCTCGAACAGGTCGTGCACCTGCAGGCCAGCGAGCTGCCGGGCGAGGGATCCTTCGACGTGCTCGGAGTAGCGGTGGGAGAGGCCCTCGCCAACGTACAGCTGCTTCAGGTTCGCGACGGACGCATGCACGATCGGCGTTCCAACTTCCTCGAGCACGTCGAAGGCGTCGAGGCAGGTGAGGTGCTCACCCAGTTCGTGCTCGCGCACTACGTCGCTGGCAAGCCCGTCCCGAACCAGCTGGTCGTCGGGCACGAGGTGATCCCTCAGGTCGATGTGACGATGCTCCAGGAAGAACTCGGGAGGCTCAGGGGAACTGCGGTCGAGGTGCGCGCCGCGCAGCGCGGAGAGAAACGCCGCCTGGCCGACCTCGCGATGCGCAATGCCGAGCACGCGCTCAGCTACGACTCGCTCAAGGAACGGACGCGCCTCGAACGCCGCGAACAGGGTCTGGAACAGTTGCGCGAGGCGCTCGACCTCGAGGCCCTGCCGTTCCGCATCGAGTGCTACGACATCTCCAACCTCCAGGACGAGGCACCCGTGGCGAGCATGACGGTGCTCGAGGACGGTCGGCCGCGCAACGACCACTATCGCAAGTTCGCCATGCGCTACGAAGGGGGCCAGAACGACTTCGCGATGATGCACGAGGTCATCACCCGCCGGTTCTCGCGCCTGGCGCGTGGCGAGGAGGAGGAGGACGAGAGCTTCGCCTCGACGCCCAACCTCGTGATCATCGACGGCGGCAAGGGGCAGCTCGGCGCGGCGCTCGAGGCACTGCGTGAAGTCGGCATCGAACGCGTGCCGGTGTGCTCGCTCGCCAAGCAGGAGGAGCTGGTCTTCCTGCCCGGTCGCGAACTCCCGATCGTGCTCGAACGTCAGTCGCCTGCCCTGCTGCTGGTGCAGCGCATCCGTGACGAGGCGCACCGCTTCGGCCTCGGCTACCATCGGGTGAAGCGCTCCGCCGACAACAAGGCCGGCAAGGGCAGCGTGCTCGACTCCCTGGTCGGTGTCGGCGACGCCCGGCGGCGCGCGATGCTCACCTTCTTCGGCTCACCCGAGCGCGTGCTCGCCGCGACCATGGAGGAGCTTGAAGCCGTTCCCGGCCTCCCGGGGAAGGTCGCACGCAACATCTATGACCAGCTGCATCGCCTCGATGGTCGCGACAGCGCGACGCCGAGCGGTAGGTAGCGCGAAGTCACTCGACCACGAGCTCGTCCCAGTCGGAGTCGCCGGACGCCAGCTTGAGGCGGAGCACGCCTGCCGCAGTGTCGTAGAAGTAGCCGGACTTCGTCGAGGAGCGCAGTGCGGCGAGGCTGGCGGCCGCGCCGAAACACCACTGCCGCGCGACTGACATGTCGCACCCGTAGTGACTGACCCGGAAGCTCGGGCCATGTGGGATCGCCAACTCGACCGACGTGCCGTTGCCGTTAGCCAGGACGTACCGCGACTTCACTGGCGTGCCGCCGGTGAAGTCGACCGTGTAGGCGCTGCCGGTGAGCACCGTCGAGGTGGCCGTGTCGGCATCGTCGTCGGTGTTCGCCATCAGTGTCTGCACTGCGCCGTCGGGGCGGGTGAGCTTCACGGGCGCGACCGCGGCGTGGCCTGCGTCGGGTGCCCCCACGTGCAGCGTCGCGTAGTCGCCCCCTGAGCAGAGCATCGCTCCCCAGTCGTCGTTGTTGGTGCAACCCGACCCGTAGAGGAAGGGGTTGCGGGTCATGATCGAGCGGCCGGGGGTGCCCGCCACGGAGCCGTCGGTGTCGAGGAACACGGCTGACACGTCGCCGTCATGACCGACCTCTGGTGCCTCGAGATAGACCCGCTTGGCATTCACGAACGTCGCTCCACTCACGAAATTCTTCGGGTGGATCGAGAAGTCGTCGTCGACGTGGTAGCCGAGGGCGCTCTGCTGGCGCACCGCGCCGGCCCCGTCGGTGTAGGGCTGGAAGTTCGCGAAGGTGGTGCCCTGCGAGCCGACGCTGCCGTCGTAGAACTCGAACCCGCGAATCGGGAAGTCGGCATCCCACGGCTGGGGCAGGCTGCGCCCACCGCGACCGACGTTTCCGGCTCGGGCCTCCCAGGACTGCGGGGTGCCGGTGTTGGCGGTCTCGCCGACGTACAGCGAATCCTGCGCCCACGACTCGTCGGAGGCGAACGTGGAGCCGATCGCGTTGTCGGCGAGCGTCGCGCCGACCAGGCGCGCGTTGGTGCCGCGCAGCCACGCGCCGTGCGAGCGGTTCTTGTAGCTGACGAGTCCGGTGAGGCTGGTCACGACCTCGGCCGACTTGTCGTTGGTCGGGTCGGCGTGCGGGTTGTAGTAGGTCGCCTCGGTGGTTCCGTCAGGACGCGGGCCGTTGTCGAGGTTGAGGCCGTCGCCGCCGTTGGAGTGCGCGGTGTTCGACGCGAACTGTCCGAGCGGGATACGGCGGTTCCAGGTCCTCGCCGTCTCGGCCGGGTAGAGCTTCGCGAACAGGCCTGTCGGGTGCTGTGGGAGGGCGATCCAGAAGCCGGTGGAGTCCGAACCCGCCGCCACGTTGCCGCGCACCACGTTGTCGGGATTGGTGATCCAGAAGGTCGCGGGGTTGCGGTCGGTCGGGATGACCTGCTTGCCCTGCTCGGCAGCGCGCGTGCCGAAGCCGAGGTTGTTCGTGAGCGTGTTGCCCTGCTCCCCACCGTCCTCGAAGAAGAAGCCGTGACCGACATGGTCGTAGCAGACGTTGCCGTCGAGCACGACGCCGTTCGTGCCGTGGATGGTCACGCAGCGATTGTTGCTCGCGTGCACGCTCGAGCCGCTGAAGTACGAGCCCGCGCCGCCGGCGCGCAGCATGTGGAAGTGCAGCGGGTAGCGGCGCAGCAGGCCCAGCTGCCCGACGCGGTTGAGTTCCACGCCGTCGACGTGGGCGACCGCGCCATCGTTCATGACCATGATGTATGCGCCGAACCCCTTGGCGCTCGACAGCTCCTCACCCTCGAAGGTGATGTTGCGCGTCAGCAGTCCGACCTCGGCGCGTTCATCCACCGAGCGCCCGGCGATGGTCTGCAGCACGCCGAAGTGCATCCACGCGAGCGGCTTGTCGAGCGTGAGCGTCGCGCCCGACACGGCCGTGATGGTGAACTCCTCCGACTGCTTGCGGTCGTAGTCGGTCGACGCGATCGCGATGCGGTCGCCGACACGCCATCCGGGCGACGTGGCGAGGGTGATCTGCGTCGCACCCTTGGCGGCGGTCGCGGCGAGCTTGGTCCAGCCGGGTCGGCGCTGCCCGTGCAGCTCGAGGGTGCCTCCCATCACGCCGAGCACCTTGTCGCCCATGCCCATGACGTCTTCGCCCGGCGTGAGGTCGCGGAGGCGGATCACGGCGCGTTGGGCGAACGGGGTCGTGTCGGAGCCCACCTGCAGCTTGCCGTGCACGACGATCCAGTCGGTGTCGATCGTGAGGTCGCGGCGCGCGAACACGAGCACGCCGTCGATGGTCAGGTTCGCGAGTGAGACGTCGCGGTCGAGCGTGATGACCTTGCCGGCCGGCACGGTCACCGACGTGCCGTCGGCAGGCACTGCTCCACCCCAGGTCGCCGGGTCCGACCACGGGAGGCCGACCGGTTCCCCGACGGCGCTCTCGGTGCGGTCCTTCGTCGAGGTGCAATCGAGGTCCTTCGGGCTGTCGATGCGTCGGTCGCCGTCGTTGTCGAGCTTGTCGGCACACTGCGCCGGAACCGTGGTGCCCATCGGGTACAGCCGGGCGGTCGGCACGACCTGCTGGCGGATGCCGGGTCCGCGCCACAGGAGCCGGGCAGCGGCGACACCGGTCGCCTCGAAGTAGTCGACCCGCAGCTTGTGGCGTCCCGCGGTGAGCTGCATCGCCGCAGCGGAGTTCCGCGCGCTGCGGGTGCGCCCCCAGCGGTTGATGCGGAGCTTGCCGTCGACCCAGACCCGGATGCCGTCGGTGGCCTGCGCGGTGAAGGTGTAGGTGCCGAACTTCGGGGCCTCCACCAGCCCCTGCCAGCGGGTCGAGAAGCCGTCGCGCGGCAGGCCGCGAGCGGGAGCGCCGCTGCGCCAACGGAAGTCGATGCGCGCGTCGGTGCGGCGCAGGGCGACCAGCTTGAGCGTGGTGCCGCGGAAGTACGTGGCGGTGAGGCCGTGTCGCACGAGCGCCTTCCTGACGGGCTGCTTGACCCCCGGCTTCGCCGTGGCCGCCGCGTGCTGCATGCGCAGCATCGCAGCATGGTCATGGGGAGCCGGTGCCGCTCCCCCGCTCGTTGCGCGCGCGGTCGGCAGCGCGAGCACGCACGCCGCTGCTGCGACGACGAGCACCACCCACATCCAACGTGCCCCGATAGTGCTCCCGTGCCCCTGCATCCCTGTCCCGACCCCGATCGGTCGGCGCGCGTGCGCCGCTCCACGGTTCATTCGGTGTTCGCTTACAAAGCATTGATCGGATTCCCGCACCGACTGCGCGGGCCCCGTGCGCGGCAGCACACCCGTCGACTGCCGCAGCCTCGGGGCGCGTGGGGGAGGATCGTTCGATGCAGACCGACTCCGCACGATCCACGCTCGCTCCGTCACCGCCCGCCCCGACGCTCCGGGCGAGCGAGACCGAGCGCGCTGCCGCCGGCCTGACCCCGGCATCGCGCCGGCTGCTACCCGACGCGCTGCTCGATGCACGAATCGGGCGCGGAACTCTCGCGGGCTCGCTCAACGACCAGGTGCGATTCCGCGTGGAGCGGAAGGGCGCGCCGGCCGACTGGACCCTCGTGCCTGATTCCCCTGCAGCGCTGGCCGTTGTCCAGTCGCGCGCGGGCGCGAACCTGCTCCGCCAGCTCCGCGTCTCGATGGCTGGCACCGGGTCACTCAGCCGCGTGTCGAACCTCCAGGGGTTCATCCTCGCCAAGGACACCGAGAGCGTGCTCGCCGGAATGGTCCTGTCGACGCTCGATACGCACGGCGACGTTGACGGCGCGAAGCTGCGACGGCTCGGCGACCTGGGGCGCACCAAGGTCGCGGGGCGCGTCATCCGAGGGTGGGCGCCCGACGTCACTGCGGGCCTCACGACGGCAGGAGCATGGAACGCCGATGGCTGGGTGACGTTCATGCCCGACACGGCCCGGGCGATGCTGACCGCCGCCGGAGCGTACCGTCCCGACCGGGTCACGGAGACGCGCCTGCGTCGGGCGGGTACCTGGTCGAACTACCTCGCGGGAAACGGTCCGCACGAGGTACAGCACTCGGTCAGCAAGCCGACCCGCACGGCGTACGTGGGTGACGCCCGCTGGATTGAGGAGGGCACCGCGAACGTCTTCTCGCGCACGCCCGTGATCCTCAAGGCCAACGTCCGCGCGTCCGGGCTCACTGCTCGCAGTTACGCAGGGCACCTCGCCCACGCACCTGCCGTCGACCTCGGTTGGGGCACGTGGACGCGACCGGTGCAGGCCCCCGGAGACGCCGACAAGAGCAAGCAGGAGCAGTCACGCAACTACGGACGCTCGCAGCAGGTGCTGCACGACCTCGTGCGCCTCGCGGGCGCTGACTTCCGCTCCCGGGCGGGCCGCGAGCTCGCCTTCGAGCTGCTGCAGGCGAAGAGCATGCGGTACACCCCGGGCGTGCTCGCCGATGCGATCATCGCGCTCCACCACCTCGAGCCGTCGCTACGCGAGCGACTGCGCACGCGCATCAAGACGGCGGTCGACCTGCCGAACGGCGCCGCCGACATCGCGCGCGAATTCGGTATCAGGACGCCGGCCGGGCACGGGTTCGCAGCCGGCACGCCGGTCATCGTCGACTGCGACATGCCGCCGGCCTGACACGTTGGCCGCAGCTCGCCTGCCGCTCCCCCGAAGCATGCGTTAGGGTCGAGAGGCCCCGGTGCCGCCGCGTGTGGTGCCCGTATCGAGCTGAGGAGCATCTCCCATGGCAACGCGTGTCGCGATCAACGGTTTCGGACGAATCGGCCGCAGCGTATTCCGCCGCATCCACGAGCTGAACGGCGACGTGCAGGTCGTGGCGATCAACGACCTCGTCGACACGACGATGCTCGTGCACCTGCTCAAGTACGACAGCGTCCAGGGTCGCTTCCCCGGCAAGGTCGAGGTCGCCGACGGAGGCTTCACCGTCGACGGCACGTTCGTGCGCACGTGCGCCGAGCGCAATCCCGGCGACCTGCCGTGGGGCGAGCTCGAGGTCGACGTGGTCGTCGAGAGCACGGGCTTCTTCACCGACGGCGAGAAGGCGAAGGCTCACATCGACGCCGGCGCCCGCAAGGTGATCATCTCGGCCCCGGCGACGAACGTCGACGCCACGATCGTGCTCGGCGTCAACGACGGCGACTACGACCCCGAGAACCACCACGTCATCTCGAACGCCAGCTGCACGACCAACTGCCTCGGCCCGATCGCCAAGGTGCTGCACGACAACTGGGGCATCGAGTCGGGCTTCATGACGACGGTGCACGCGTACACGAGCGACCAGCGCCTGCAGGACGCGCCGCACTCCGACCCGCGCCGCGCCCGCGCCGCCGCGCTCAACATCATCCCGACGTCGACCGGTGCCGCGAAGGCGATCGGCCTCGTGCTGCCGGAGCTCAAGGGCAAGCTCGACGGCATCTCGCTGCGCGTGCCGACCCCGACGGGCTCCGTCACCGACCTGGTGGCGACGCTCGATCGCGCCGCATCCAAGGAGGAGATCAACGCCGCCCTCAAGGCCGCGGCGACGGGTCCGATGAAGGGCTTCCTCGACTACACCGAGGATCCGCTCGTCTCGAGCGACGTCATCGGCGACCCGCACTCGTCGGTCGTCGACGGCCTCTCGACGATGGTCAACGGCCGCACCGTGAAGGTGCTCAGCTGGTACGACAACGAGTGGGGTTACTCGAGCCGTGTCGCCGACCTCGCCGGCCGCATGTTCGCGAAGGTCGGGGCCACCGCGTGACGTCGGCCCCGTGGGTGAACGAGCTGCCGTCGGTCGCCGGCGAACAGCTCGCGGGCAAGCGCGTGCTCGTGCGCGTCGACTTCAACGTGCCGATGTCAGACGGGCAGATCACGGATGACACGCGCATCGCCGCGGCCATCCCCACGATCGAGCACCTCGTGCGCCAGGATGCGACCGTCGTGCTCATGTCGCACCTCGGGCGTCCGAAGGGGGAGCCGTCGGCAGAGCTGAGCCTGCGTCCCATAGCAGACCGACTCAGCGAACTCCTCGAGCGACCGGTGGGCTTCGTCGACGACTGCGTCGGTGACGCGGTCGAGGCGGCCGTGCTCGACGCGCAGCCCGGTGACGTGCTGCTGCTGGAGAACACGCGGTTCCACGCGGAGGACACGGCCAACGACCCCGATTTCGCGCGGCAGCTCGCGCGCCTCGGTGACGTGTTCGTGAACGACGCGTTCGGCACCGTGCACCGCGCGAACGCCTCGACCGCAGGCGTCGCGAAGTACATCCCGGCCGTCACCGGGTTCCTCCTCGAGGCCGAGCTCCAGCAGCTCGGGCAGTTGCTCGACGATCCGAGCCGACCGTTCGTGACGCTGGTCGGTGGCCTCAAGGTGAGCGACAAGATCGGCGTGCTCGAGAGCCTGGTCACGCTCTGCGACGAGATCCTCGTCGGGGGCGCAATGGCGTTCACCTTCATCAAGGCGAAGGGCGGCGACGTCGGCGGTTCCTACGTCGAGGACGGTGAGGGTGTCGAGCTCGCGCGACGCATCATCGAGCTCGCCGACGAGGAGGGCTGCACCTTGCTGCTCCCCGTCGATGCGGTCGTGGCCGAGGCGCTGCAGGAAGGCCTCGACACCGACGTCGTGGCTGCGGATCGCATTCCTGCCGACCGCATGGGGCTCGACATCGGTCCTCGCACGCGCATGCTCTACGAGGCACACATCCGCGACGCGCACACGATCTTCTGGAACGGCCCCATGGGCGTCTTCGAGATCCCCGACTTCGCCGAGGGCACCCAGGCCATCGCCGAGGCGATCGCCGACAATCCCGGATTCACGGTGATCGGTGGCGGCGACAGCGTCGCGGCTGCGCACCAGTTCAACGTGGCCGACAAGATCGGACACATCTCGACCGGCGGTGGCGCGTCGCTCGCGCTGCTCGAGGGGCATCCGCTCCCCGGTATCGAGGCCATCCTGGAGGCACCCCAGTGACGAAGAGCACCGTGCGCCCGATCGTGATCGCGGCGAACTGGAAGATGCACAAGCTCCGTGGCGAGGCGATGGAGTTCCTCGACGAGCTCGCGACCTACATGGACGAGCACCCGCAGGGGCTCGGCTCGCGCGTCGAGGTCGTCGTCGCACCCCCGTTCACGAGCCTGGAACTCGCGGTCGAGCACTGCCCGCCGCACGCACGCATCTACTCGCAGAACATGCACCAGGACGATCACGGTGCCTTCACGGGCGAGGTCAGCCCGGCCATGTTGCGCGACCTCGGTGTCGACGGTGTCGTGCTCGGTCACTCCGAGCGCCGCCAGTACTTCAACGAGCATGACGGCGCCCTTGCCGAGAAGGTCGTCGCCGCTGCCGAGTTCGGCCTACGCCCGATGCTCTGCGTGGGCGAGACCCTCGAGGAGCGCCAGTCGGGTGCCGCCGAGGACGTCGTGCGGCGCCAGCTCGAGACGGCGCTCGGTGACCTCGACGTCATCAAGGCGACGAGCTCCGGCCTCTCGATCGCGTACGAGCCCGTGTGGGCGATCGGCACCGGCGAGACCGCCACGCCCGAGATCGCCCAGCACCTGCATGCGGTCATCCGCGACGAGCTCGCATCGATCTTCAACGTCGAGATCGCCGAGCGCATCTCGGTGCTCTACGGCGGCAGCGTGAAGCCCGGCAACGCCGGTGAGCTGCTCGCGAACGTCGACATCGACGGTGCCCTCGTGGGCGGCGCGGCCCTGGAGGTCGCATCCTTCTCCGGCATCATCGGAGCCGCCCTCGACCTCGTCGCGGCAACCCCGAGCGCAGGAGCGCGCTGACATGTCACACCCGCCGGTCGCCCTCGTCATCCTCGACGGCTGGGGGCTGGCGCCGCCCGGGCCCGGCAATGCCGTCGAACTGGCTGACACGCCGGTGTTCGACGAGCTGTACGCCAACAACCCGCATGCGACCCTCGTCGCCAGCGGGTTGGATGTCGGCCTGCCCGAGGGACAGATCGGTAACAGCGAGGTCGGGCACCTCAACCTCGGTGCCGGACGTGTCGTCTACCAGGACCTGACGCGCATCGATCGCGCCATCTCCGACGGGACGTTCGATCGACAGCCGGCGCTCGTCGAGGCCGTGCGCACGGCAGCAGGTGGCAGCGGCGTGCTCCACATCGTCGGCCTGGCATCGTTCGGGGGCGTGCACTCCCACCTCGCCCACGTCGTCGAGCTGGCTCGCATGGGTGCGCGGGCCGGCGTGCGCGAGGTGCGTGTGCATGCGATCACCGACGGGCGTGACGTGGCCCCCGACGCGTCGCAGCACGACCTGCTCTGGCTCGAGGGCAAGCTCATGGACATCGAGGCGACGATCGACGGCTGCCGCGCCAAGGTCGTCTCGGTCATCGGCCGCTACTGGGCGATGGACCGCGACCACCGGTGGGACCGCACGGAGCGCGCCTTCGAGCTCTTCGTGAACCGGCTCGGTCGCAGCGCGCCGAGCGCGCACGACGCCGCCCGCCTGGCGCGCGAGGATGGCATCACCGACGAGTTCATCGAGCCGTTCGTGATCGCGGGCGACGGGGGGCTGACCGGTGACGGCATCCAGCCCGGCGACGTCGTGGTCTACGCGAACTTCCGCCCCGATCGCATGCGCCAACTCGTGCCGGCGATCTCGAGTTCGGAGTTCACCGGCTTCGAGCGCGGCGCAGGCTACCGTCCCGCGATCCGTGCGGTCTGTATGTGCGAGTACGCCGCCGACCTCGGGCTCCCCGTCGCGTTCCCGTCGAACGAGCTCACCGACACGCTGGCCGATGTGCTCGAAGCGCAGGGCCTCGGGCAGCTGCACGTGGCCGAGACGGAGAAGTACGCCCACGTCACCTACTTCTTCAACGGCGGCCGCGAAGCGGTGCACCACGCCGAGGTTCGGCTCCTCGCCGATTCGCCGCGCGACGTGGCCACCTACGACCTCAAGCCCCAGATGGCGGCGCACGAGGTGGCCGACCGCTTCGTGTCGGGTATCGCCGATGACGACGTACGGTTCGCGGTCATCAATTTCGCGAACCCCGACATGGTGGGGCATACGGGCGTCATCGGTGCCGCCATCACTGCCGTCGAGACCGTCGACACGGAACTCGCCCGCGTCGTCGACGCCGTTCATGCTCGTGGTGGCACGCTGCTCATCACCGCCGACCACGGCAATGCCGAGACGATGCTGACGCCCGACGGCAAGCCGCACACGGCACACACGACGAACCTCGTGCCGATCGTGTTGGCGGCAGCTCCGGGTGCACCGAACGCGACTGGCATCCGTTCGCTCGTGCCCGGCCGGCTCGCCGACATCGCACCCACGGTGCTCGCGCTGCTGGGCATCGATCAGCCGGCCGCGATGACCGGCAGCAACCTCGCGCGATCGTAGCCCACCCCGGCATGCCGGCCACAGCTGAGATCGGGTCGACGCTGTGGGCGTCTGGTCGGGGTCAGCTCCGGAAGATGAGCAGGTACAGCATGCCGAGGCACGCGACCATCATCGCGACCGAGATGAAGACACGATGGGCCTTCGCCGGGGTGTGAGTCGCCTGACGCGCCTCCCACAGTTCGACGCGGCGGTGGAAGCGGATCGCCCGCTGCAGTTCGCGCCGCTCGCCCTTCGTGAGGTCGGGCGCGTCGAGGAGGCCCTGGAGTTGCTCGACGCTCATCCGTTCGACGTCCACCGTCTCCGTGGGGTCGACCGGCCGCGGATCGCCCGCACCCAGGCCGCGCGGATCGTCGGCATTCCCCGCAGGGTTCGTGTCGGGGGCGTCGGTCACCAGCCGAGCTCCAGCCGCTCGCCGGTCTCGGTCGGGAGGCCGGCCGCGACGATGGCGGCACGCGCGCCTGCGATGTCGTAGGTCGTGCGGTGGAAGCTGAGCGTGCCGCCGTCGAGCAGGGCCCACGCAGCGCGCGGATCACGGTCACGTGGCTGGCCGACCGATCCGGGATTGAACACGCGCCGCGTGCCGCGCTCGAGCACGATGCTCGTGCCGTCGGGCATCGTGCCGCCCAGCGCCTCTGCGGCACCGTCAGCGAGTTCCCACAGCAGGGGCATGTGGGTGTGGCCCACGGCGGCGAGCTCGCGCTGCTGGTCGCGGAGCTGCTCCGTCGCGACCTCCGCCGACCGTACGTACTCCCAGATCGGGTCGCGGCTCGACCCGTGGCTCAACTCGACGTTGTCGAGGAGTGCCTGCGGCTGCAGGTGGGCGAGCCGCTGGATGCGCTCGCCGCCCAGCACCGTGCGCGCCAGCGCGATGCCCGCGCCCGGCCCGCCGTCGAACATGCCCGGCACGCGGTCGGCGCTCGCCCGCTCGTCGCCGACCACCGCCAGGTCGTGGTTGCCCGCGAGCACCACTTCGCAGTGCGCGAACACGAGATCGACGCACTCCGCAGGGTTCGCCGCGTAGCCGACCGTGTCACCCAGGCACCAGATGCGATCGCACCCGCGCCCGCGGATGTCGGCCAGCACCGCCTGCAGGGCCTGCAGGTTCGCATGCACGTCGCTGATGACGGCGATCACGTCGCTCGACCTCGTTCGCGTCAGCTAGTTGTTGGCGCCGGAACCGTCGGTCTCGGGCAGGTTCTTGATGCCCTCGCGGGTCACCCACTTCGACCAGTTGTCCTCGAGCGCATCGATCAGCTCGCGAACGAAACGCGGGCTCATGTTCACGCGGCTCACGACGACGCCGGGCACTTCCTCGGCCTCGATCTCGTGGTCGACGCGCGCGAACGTGATCGTGAACTCGTAGTCGGAGTGACTCACGTTCGCGAAGTTCGCGTAGTGCCCCGCCATGATCTCGGGCGAGGTGTGGATGTTCAGGTGGCGTTCGGGCGTCTCGTCAGTCATGCCAGCAGCCTACTGCCCGTGCTGCGAGGATGCACCTATGCAGGTTCAACTCGTTCGTGTCGATCTCGTCGTCGTGGGTTCCCTCGCGGCGGATGTCGCGACGCTCGTCACCGACTACGAGCGGCGTCTCGCGCGCTACGTGCGGCTCGACGTGCACGAGGTGAAGGCCGAACCGACAGCTCGCGGCGAGGCCGTCGTGCTCCGCGCCGAGGCCGAGCGCATTGGCAAGGTGCTCGACCGCGTGGCGCCGCCCGGCTCGGGCCAGTCGACCCGCATCGTCGCGCTCGATTCCCGGGGCACCCAGGCCAGTACCGAGCAGTTGGTGGAGCTGTGGCTCGGCGCCGCGACCCACCTCGTGCTGCTCATCGGGGGCACCATGGGCCTGCCACCTGACGTCGCGATGCGCGCGCAGGAGAAGGTCGCGTTCGGCCGCATCACCCTGCCGCACCAGTTGGCCCGGCTCGTCACGACTGAACAGCTCTATCGCACCTTCCGCATCGCACGCGGCGAGCCGTACCACTTCTGAGCTGGCCCCCCGGGGAGTCCGCGTCTTCGATACCATGCGCCCATGGCCGACACCACCGAATTCACCGCCCTGCGCGGTCTGCGCAGCGCCCTCCAGACGATCGTCGACGACCTGGCTCGCGCGGGCAACGCCGCCGGCACCCCCAAGGTGGAACTCGAGCGCCCGCGCGACGAGGCGCACGGCGACTACGCCACGAACGCCGCCCTGCTGCTGGCGCCGCTCCTGCAGACGAACCCACGGGCCGTCGCGGAGCAGATCGCCGAGACGGCGGGCACGCTTCCGGGCGTCACCAGCATCACGGTCGCCGGCCCCGGCTTCATCAACGTCACGATGGAGGACGCCTGGTTCCTCGAGACCGTGCAGGCCGCCCTCGAGGCCGGTCCCGCATTCGGGTCGAACGTCATCGCGCACGCCGAGCCGATCCTGCTCGAGTTCGTGAGCGCGAATCCGCTCGGTCCGCTCGTCGCCGCCAGCGCCCGCCACGCGGCCTACGGCGATTCCCTCGCGCGCGTGCTGCGCCACGCCGGCCACGAGGTCGCCACCGAGTACTACGTCAACGACGCCGGCCGGCAGGTGTCGCTGTTCGGCCAGTCGATCCTCGCTCGCGTGACCGGCGGCGAGATCCCCCAGGACGGCTACGAGGGCGCATACGTCGCCGACCTCGCGACCGAGCTCGGCGCGACCGCCACCGACGACCCCGACGAACTCGGCCGCCGCGGCGTGGCGAAGATGGTCGAGGCGATCCACCGCTCCCTCGACAAGCTCGGCGTGCACTTCGACCGCTTCCAGTCGGAGCGCGAACTCCACGACCAGGGCAAGGTGCTGGAGGGCGTCGAGACCGTGCGTGCGGCCGGGCACGTCTACGACGACAACGGCGCGACGCTCCTGCGCACCACGACCTGGGGCGACGATCGCGACCGCGCGGTGATCCGCGGCAACGGCATCCCGACCTATTTCGCGGCCGACATCGCGTACATGGTCGACAAGTTCGCACGCGTCGGTGCGGGCGGGCGCCTCGTCTACGTGCTGGGCGCCGACCACCACGGCTTCATCGGACGCCTCAAGGCCGTCAGCCAGGCGCTCGGCTTCGATCCCGAACACGTCGAGATCGTGATCATGCAGATGGTCAACTTCGTCGAAGGCGGCGAGCAGAAGCAGATGTCGAAGCGCAAGGGCACGTTCGTCACGTCCGACGAACTCGTCGATCGCATCGGCGTCGATGCGACGCGGTTCCTGATGCTGCAGCGTTCGCAGGACCAGTCGCTCGACCTCGACCTCGACCTGGCCGAGCAGCAGAACGACACGAACCCGGTCTTCTACGTGCAGTACGCTCATGCACGCCTCGCGTCGATCCGCCGCAAGGTGGAGGACGAGGGTGGCGCGCCGGAGATCGACCTCGCCGCGCTCGCAACCGACATCTCCGAGCCGCTGCATCCGAGCGAGAAGCGCCTCGTGAAGCGCCTCGGTGACTTCCCGATCGTGATCGCCGAAGCCGCCGAACGTCGGCAGCCGCATCGGCTCTTCCACTTCGCGCAGGACCTCGCGAGCGACGTCGCCAAGTTCTATCGTGACTGCCGCGTGGCCGGCGACGAGATCCCGGCCGACGTCACCGCCCGCCGCCTGGCGACGTGCGACGCCGCGCGCAGCGTGCTGAAGCTCAACCTCCAGCTCGTCGGTGTGGGAGCGCCCGACCGCATGTAGCTCCGGCTGGGTGTGGGGGAGCTGCGCACGCAGCGCGGGGCCCGACTCAGGTCGGGGCGTCGACGATGCCCAGCGTGCAGCGCGATTCGAGCGCCCGTTCGCCCGTCGCGTCGGTGACCGTGATGCGCCATGTGTGCCGGTGGCCCTCGGTCACGAGCGGCGTGGCTTCGGCGAGGACCGGTCCAACGAGCGGGTGGCCCGGCTCGAGCAGGAAGCTCGCGTCGAGTTCTGCCCCGAACGCGCGTCGCCGCGGTCCGACGGCGTGGCCAGCGGCCGTCGACGCGGCTGATTCGGCCAGCACCAGCAGCGCGCCGCGATCAGCATGCGTCGGTGCTGGCATGCGCAGCACGGTGCGATCGTCGGCCACGAGCACGAGCTCGATGCCGAGCACACCGAGCGCGCTGTCGGCGAGCGCGCGCGTGCCGGGGCGGGGATCGGCCATGAGGGCCGGGGCGCCCCGAAGTTCGTCGAGCGACGGTGTGGGAGCGGGGACGGTCACGCGACGAACCTATCGCGTGCGCGCGCAGCTCCCCAGCAGAAGAACCGACGACCGCCCCGAAGCGAGTCGAGGCGGTCGTCTGCGAGGGACGCGATGACGAAAGGAGTGTGGATCAGACGGCGAGGTGCAGCACGCCGTACTTCGCGGCGCCGGCTGCATGGCGCTGCTCGAGCGACAGTGCGCCCCGCTTCGCGTCGCCCGCCACGAGGGTGCGATCGGGGTTCGGATGCGGCAGCGGGAGCGCGATGATGCGGCGCGTGCCGACCGGCGGAAAGGTGGGGGTGCCGCCGTTGCGGAGGGTGCCCGTCGGTCGGGTCGGGTGCTGGGGGCGCGGGGTGAACGTGATCATGGGGGGGAGGGGAATCCGTGGGAGCGGGTGTGTGATGCGTCGTGCTCCGGAATATTTTCAGCAAAAAGGCTTTTCGTCAAGAAAAACCACGGCGATCTCCGACCATATCCGCCGATTGCGGCCACGAAAGGTGGTCAGGGGCGGCCATGCAGTCCGCCGGACCGAGCATCAGCAGGGCGTGTCGCCGGCCCCGACCTTGGAGCCGGTCGCGCAGACCGCTTCCCACGGCGACGTCTGGCTCTTGCGGGCGGAGACGCGCACGACGTACGAGTTGCTGTCGATGCCGGAGGAGCAGTACGACACCCATCCCGTCGCGTTGGGTGAACTCCCCGCGTTGGTGGGCAGGGTGCCGCAGTTGGATCCGTCCTGGCTGATGCCGACGCGGCCTTCCTGCACACCGGAGGGAAGGCCCCTCATGTAGGGCTTGCAGAGGAGGTTCTTCGGGCCGGCGGCCTTGCCGGAGATGAGCGTCATGTCGCCACCGCCCGCGGCGCACGTGGCGGTCGGGGCGGTTCCGGCTCCGGCGGCCGGGAGGCGGTTGCCGTGGTCGGCCTGGAACTGGGAGACGGCGGCGCGGTAGGCGCTGCCGGCGGCGATCGCCTCCTTGCGTCGGGTCGCAGCCTTCGAGCCGAAGAACTGCGGGATGACGACCGCCATCATGATGGCCACGAGCACCATCGCGATGATCAACTCGATGAGGGAGAATCCGCGCTCACTGCGCATGGTCGGGGCGTCCTAGCGATCGAATCGGGCAGGGGGCGGCCCGCACGCGCGGGCTGCACCTCCCTTCCATCGGCGTACGACGCGCCTTCCTTGAGCCGGCTGCATCGACTACAGTTCCCGCATGGAATCCTGCCCGTGCGGCTCCGGCCGACCCCTCAACGTATGCTGCCAGCCGATCCTCGACCGGGAGCGTGTCGCCGTCACGGCGGAGGAGCTCATGCGCTCGCGCTACACGGCGTTCGTCACGGGCGACGTCGACTGGATCATGGATTCGCATCACCCCGACACGGTCGCCGAGATCGATCGTGACGAGGTCGCCGACTGGTCGAAGCAGAGTGACTGGCTCGGCCTGACGATCCGCGAGACGATCGACGGGGGTGCCGACGACGACGAGGGTATCGTCGACTTCCGTGCGCGCTACCGCCTCAATGGCCAGGAGGTGAACCACGTCGAACGCGCGCGCTTCGTGCGAGCCGACGGCGACTGGCGGTTCCACAACGTCGCCCCTGACGTCGAGGAGGAGGCGGTCGAGCTCACGCCCGTGACGCCGAGGTCGACGGTCGGCCGCAACGACCCGTGCCCCTGCGGCTCCGGCAAGAAGTACAAGAAGTGCCACGGCGCGTCAGCGTAGCTCGCTGACGCTTACCGACGTGGCACTCTGGCGGAGCCGAAGTGCCACGGCGCGCCAGCGTAGCTCAGCCCTCGTCGCGCGCCATGTAGCCGCACTGGTCGCACTGCGTGCGCCCGTGATCGAGGCGCACGAGCTCGCCAGTGCCGCAGGTCGGGCAATTGCCGCCCCTGCCACCCCCGGCGTCGAACGCGCTGTCGAGGTCGCCACCGAAGTGCGCGAACGCGTGCCCGCACTCGTGGCAGAAGTCGTCGCCAGCGAGGTCGGGCGCGCCGCATCCGGGGCATTCGCGGGAGGGTCCGACCGGTCCCGCCGCTGCGTCGTCGAACGTCACCATGCCTCCGCCGCCGACCGGATCGCCTCGTGCACGCGCGCGAGCGACGCGCGCCTGAGTGAACCCGATCGCCAGGCGAGGTAGAGCATCGAGCTGGGCCGGGCGATCGGATCGATGAGCCGCACGAGGTCGCCGGCCTCGATGGCCGGCGCTGCGGTGTGCATCGGCAGCACGGTGATGCCGGCGTCGCGCCGCGCGAACTGCAGGCACGCCCGGAGGCCGTTGGCGACGAGCGTTCCGCGCAGGAGCTCGGTGCTCGCGAACACGGTCTGCCAGTACTCCCGCACGAGCGGAAGGTCCTCGTCGTAGGCCGCGATCGGCACGCCCTGCAGTGCCAGCGCGCCGGCGGGTCCCTCCTCGAGGATGCCGAGCCGCTCCCGCCATTTCGGGGTGCCGACGAGTTCGAGGTACTCGAAACAGAGTTGTTGCGTCTCGATGCCGCGCTGGCGCAGGTCGGCGGTGAGGATCGCCAGGTCGAGTTCGCCGGCGGCCAGCTTGGCGACGATCGGCAGGTCGGTACCGAAGAACATCCGCACGCGGAGACCGTCCTCGACGCGGGGGAGCAGCTCCGGCAGCACCAGCTCGCTCAGGAACTCCTCGGGGCCACCGATGTGCACGGTCTCGCCGATGGCATCGAGGGCGCCGGTGGATGTGTCGAGTGCGCCCTCCAGCGCATCGACATGGGTTGCGACGCTCTGGGCGAGCTCGCGCCCGGCGGCGGTGGGCGTCACCCCGCGCGACGCCCGTCGGAAGAGCGGTTTGCCCACCTGCCCTTCCAGCGCCCGCATCTGTTGGCTCACTGCCGGTTGCGTCAGGTGCAGCTCCTGCGCTGCGCGCGTGAACGTACCCGATCGGTAAACGGTGAGGAACGTCCTGAGGAGTTGGATGTCGGCCATGGCGCGTGTTCCTGACGGCGGGCTGCGGGTCGCGCGGCCTGATGGACGTTCAGCTTATGGGAGATCATCGTATCCATTATTGGATTTATTGGAAAGGCGGGGATACAGTTCGCCGGCAAGTTGGCATTGGAGAGCTCTGCCGCGATGCAGTGGAAAGGAAGCCACGACATGCAGTTGGTCACGCGCACGGAAGCGCAACGCCCGTTCGGCATCGCACCGTCCTCAACGACGGCGCTGCCGGATGCGAACCGCATCATCGGTGAATTCCGCGTTCGATTCCTCGATCGTGAGGACGGCGTGACGTTCACGTCGCACCAGACGTTCGTGACCGGGGGGCGTGTGGGAGCGCGCAACGGTTACGAGACGCTCAGGGATGCGATGTCAGAGCTTGCCATCGCCACGTCGGGGGCGACTTCGGCCGCCGCCGTCATCGAGCGAGGGGGCCGGTACTTCGGTCACCTCCTCAAGGGGCGTGACCACGAGGAGGGCTCGCGTGCACCACTGCGGGTCGTCAACCTGGAGCCCGATGATCGGGCCGAGGTCGTGGAACTCCGCATCGGCGACACGCCGCGTGCTTCGGCACTCCGCGCGCTCGTCGACGGAACATGGAGCCACCGCTTTCGGGGATGAGAGCAGGGAGCATGGGGGAAGGCTTGGTGCGCACTGCGCGCCACCCGCCGGGGGACCGCTGACCAGGGGAGGCAGCGGTCCCCCGAATTTTTCCTAGGCTCGCGCACGAGCACCCACCATGTCGCGGGTCGGCCATCGCGGCCAGAGGCGGGGCCGCGCACGGCCGCGTCGATCCCCACGGCGACCCGTGCGTCGGCCCGGTGCCTACGATGGCCAGCACGCGGCGAAGTTCGCGCGCATCGTCTCGACTGGGAAAGGCTCCCCCGAATGACCACGTACACGTACTCGCAGCCACAGCAGGCCCCGACGCAGCAGTCTGGTGGCACCGACGTCGCCGCCTGGGCGCTCGTCGCACTGCTCGTCGCACTCATCTGCGCCGCCGCGGGCTGGGCGATCGCTCGCAACGACACCCCGAGCCGCACCGACGTGGCGCGCACGAGTGAGCTGGCGGCGCGTGAAGCCGCAGCGCGCGGCGAGACGATCGGTTACCGCAACGGGGCCGCCTCAGGTCGCGCGGAGAACTCCCTCCGTACCAAGCTCTATGCCGCACAGGCGAGTGCAGCTGCCCAGCGCGAGGGCTACGCCGCAGGGTTCGGCGAGGGTCGAACCCGCGCCCAGTCACGCGCGTCGGGCTTCGACAGCTACGGACTGAGCGGGCTCGGCTCGACCGGTGCATACCCCTCGGCCGATTACAACGACGTCCTGGCGAGCGGCGCCTTCGGCGACGTTCCCGGCTATGCCGACAGTGCCTACTCAAGTGCTGGCTACGGGGTCACGGGCGCCACGCCGTACGGTGGGGCCAGTTCGACCTACGGTACGAGCTCGGGCGACGACTACGGGTACTGACCGGCCGGCGCCACGCCACCATCCGAACGCCTACGCGCTCTCGCCCTCGGGTGGGAGCGCGTCGCGCATGCGTCGCACGATCTCATCCTGCGTCTGCGGGTTCGACAGCAGGTAGCCGCCGACCACGCGTTGGAATGCGCTCCGAGTGATCGACCACGTCTCCACGCCGTCGCCGGCGGCCCGGACCGACGCGGTACGTGGCGTGTCGAGCAGGAGTGCCGTCTCCCCGAAGAAATCACCGGGCTGCAGGCGTGCCACGATCTCGTCGCTCCGCAGGATGTCGACGTGTCCGTCGAGCAGGATGTAGAAGCGGTCGCCCAGGTCCCCTTCCCGGATGATCTCCTCGTCGGTGCCATGGGTGCGCTGCTCGGCGTGGTCGAGCATGAAGTCGAGATCACGCTGCGGCAGGCGACGGAGCAGGGCCAGTTCCTTGATGCGCAGGCGTCCCCGCGCGGGATCGTCCTCCTCGGGCTCGAGGAGGTGCGCAGGTGGCGGCGCGGTGACCGCGGCGTCGCGGTCGCGGAGCACGCGGAAGACCAGCACGTGCTCGGCGATGCGTCGATGGAACGTGAGGGCGTCGAACGAATAGGTTCGAAGCGGCTTGTCGCCGTGCACGCGAACCGTTGCGTTCCGTGCCTGGTTCGTCAGCAGGCCGAGCTCGCCGAAGTAGGAGCCGACCGAGAGGCGCGCCACGGTCCGATCCCGACCGCCGTGGTCGGAGCGCATGACGTCCGCGCTGCCGCTCCTGATGACGAAGAAGCGATGGGCGTCGTCGGTCTGGGCGACCGGCGACCCGTCGCCCTGGCTGATGATGCGCGTGCCCGGGTCGAATTCGCGCTCCTCGGCCGTGCGCGCGATGTCCCAGAGCGTGGTGTCGTCGACCTCGAACAGGATCGGCACGCTCCGCAGGAAGGAAAAACACGAGGCCGCCTGATCGATCTGGAGGGCATCGTCGCCCCTGCGCCCGGGTAAACCGTTCGAATCGTGCCGTGGCGCCACCAAGATCCCCCAACCGTTGCCCCCGCCCAACCGTCACTTCATCGGCATCCATCGCTCCGACGCTGGTAAGGGTTTTGTTCGGATCTCGACAGGAACCTACTCGAAATGTACTGAAACGTTCACACCCTCCGTCGCTTGAAGGAGTGTGGGGCGGGGTAGGCTGGGGCCATGGGGGTCTCGTTCGATCATGGTTCGAGCCTGCATACACGGGGGCGTTGCGCGGACTGTGGTTCGGTAGCGCTGCATGCACAAGGAAAGTGGTACTGAACATGGCGCGTGGCACGGTGAAGTGGTTCGATGGGGAAAAGGGTTTCGGCTTCATTACCCCCGAGGACGGCAGCAAGGACCTTTTCGTACACTTCTCGAACATCTCGGGCACGGGCTTCCGCTCGCTCGAGGAGGGACAGGCAGTCGAGTTCGAAGTGGGCGAGGGCCGCAAGGGACCGGAGGCCACGGACGTTCGCGGGCTCTGACCGCCCGGTCGGCCGCGGGCCGCGAGCCCGCACAGGATGACCCAGGAAGGCGCATCGCGAGTCGCCGCGGTGCGCCTTCGTGTGTTCCCGAGCCGTGCGCGAATCACCAGGCGCTCGTGGCGCAGGTCTCCGAGAATCCGGCGGCCACCGGGTTGCCAGCCGCGTCGCGGATGCTGGTGCTGAAGTAGTGCGTCGTCGTCGAGTTGCGATCGGAGATGCCGCTCGCCGGGGCTCCGTATGCGAGACGTGCGGTCATGCGGTCGATGAGCGAGAAGGTCGATGACGGGATGTTGACGTTGGCCGTGACCCAGTTCGTGGCACCCAGCGTGAACGAGGTGTTGTACGTGGCACCGGTGAACATCGTCAAGCCGAAGTCGGTGTTGAGCGAGACGAAGTCGCTCGTGTTGTTGTTGCGGGCGATCACGGTTCCCGTGATCGTGCTTGCTGCGCCACCCGTCCAGCTCGCGAGCAACGATGACGGGTCGACGGTATCGCCGAAGTTCCACGTGGTGAAGTCGCCGGAGTTGAGGGTGTTCGAGGTGTTGCCCGTATTGGAACAGCTCGCCGCAGCTGCGGCGACGGGCGTCTGGTCGATCTCGACCTGCTGATTGGTGGAGGTGGCGGCGTTGCCGAGCACGTCGGTGGCGCTGATGGTGAAGTTCTGCATCGATCCGTTGGTCGCCGTGACGGTCGGAACGGTGACCGCCGAGGTGCGCCATCCCCACGCCACACCGTTGTCGCTGGCGTAGGCGCCCTTCACGAGGGCGGTCGCTGCGCCGCCCGTCCTGAGCGCGCTGATGTCGGCGGTCGCGCTCGACACGCCCGCGGCGTCGACGAGGTTCGCATACGTCCAGAAACCGGCGGTGCGGAGGGCGGCGGAGCCGCCGGCCGACACGACCTCGCCGTAGCCGAGGCCCGTGCTGTAGAAGTTCGTCTGGCCCGACACGATCTCGGCGGGCGCGGTCGGGTCGAGTGCAGGGCCCACGCCGTCACCGGTCGCCGGCGTGCCGGCAACCGTGGTGGCGTTCCCGGCGGGATCGGTTGCCGTGACGGTCCACGCCAGGTTCGCGGCGTTGGCGAGACCGACGTTCGTCGTGGTGTAGCGGTAGTTGTAGGTGGGCCCGCCGGCGATCGGTTGCCAGGAGCCGAAGGTGGCGGCCACGGTCGTGCTGAACGGCGCGCCGAAGGTGAACGAGACGTTGAGCCCGGAGGTCGCGCAGTTGTCGGTCACCTGCGCATAGACCTCCACGTTGCCGGGCGAGGTGCGGATGAAGTCGGCAACCTTGGGTAGCGGCAACGGGTCGAAGATGACGTGGGCGTTCGCCGTCGCTACCGAGGGCGCCGAGTAATCGACCTGGAGCGGCCCCGCCTGTGTGCCGGCGACGCTGACGAGGTTCACCCGACGTGACCTGACGGTGTAGTAGTAGTCGGTGCACTCGACGGCCGTCGTGTCGTCGAACGGCGACGCCGCCGGGGTCGACAGGATCGACGGGAACGAACCCGCTGTCGTCGAGCGGTAGACGTCGTACGCGTCAGGCGCAAGACCCGCGGCGGGCGCGCCCCAGGTCACGCGCAGCGATGAGCTGCCGTTCTGGCTGGTCGTGATGCCCGTCGGCACGTTCACGGTCCCGCCACCCACGGAGACGGTCGCGGTCGTCACCTGGTCGCTCAGCGTCGCCCACGTGGTCGGCACCCCGATCAGCACGGCGAGGGCGAGGCACGTGATGGCAGTGCGGGCGGTGCCCAGTCCGCGCAACCGGTATCGGGGGCGGTCCTCCCCCACGCCGGGTCGGCCCGGGGCGCCCGTGGGCGTAGGTGCTCGCGACGTGCTCTCGTGCGCCATCGACGAGTCGCGGCGCGTCACTGACGGGCCGGCGGAACGCGTCGTCGTGGCATGCCGACGGCCACGGCGCACCAGCCACCACGCGATCGCAGCGATGGGCGCGAGTACCAGGAGTGCGACGATGAGCGCGGTGCGGCTGGTTCGGGGGCGGCGCGGGGTCATGCCGCAGCGCGCTCCGTCTCCGCGTCGCTGGTCGCGCCCTCCTCGGTGCCACGTCGCTCGTTCGGTTTCGGGCCGCCCGGCGACCAGATCCACTGCAGCAGCTGGAGCGCGATGATCACGAACGGGAAGGCGATGAGCGCGTGCCGCAGCTTGGGCATGCCGGCGAGCTGTGCGAACCAACCGGCGTAGGGCACGTGGCCTTCGGTCCGCACGGCGGTGCCGCTGGGGTACGTGATGCCACGGAGGTACAGCTCCCGAGCCAGTGCCGCAGGGGTGTCGGCGTGACGCCAGTCATCGGCGACCGGGTTGGCATCGCCCTTGGTCTCGAAATACCACTGGCCGGCATGGAGCGTGCGGGTCACGACGCGGTGCGTGGTGCGAGGCACGCGTCCCGGTGGGTCGAACGTGATGACGTCGCCGACCTCGATGTCGGCCGCAGGTGTGTCATGCACGAACAGCAGCGTGTGTACGGGATACGTCGGCGTCATGCTGCCGGTCTGCACGGCGACGGGCGCATATCCATACCGGTGCCAC
>JAOPYW010000020.1 GCA_025964405.1 Thermoleophilia bacterium
AGTAGTCGATGCCGAGCCCGAGCCCGAGCATGCTCGCGATGTTCATGACGTAGATCGAGAGGCCGTACTGCGTCGAGATGAGGTGCAGCACCGCCAGCGTGACGAGCACCGACATGACCCCGACGAGCATCGGCACGAACGCCGCCACGAGGGTGCCGAACACGAGGATGAGCACGACCATCGCGACCGGCATGCCGATCGACTCCGCCTTCGCGAGGTCTTCGTTGGTCTGGGTCTCGATGTCGTGGAACATCGCCGCCACGCCCGCGACGCGGATGTGGGCGGCATCGAATCCCCGTTTCGCGAGCGCGGCCTCGAGCGGCGCGATCTGCAGCTGCACCTGCTCGTCGCTGACGCTGAAGCCGTATTCGATCGCGGTCGACCGCCCGTCGGTACTGGCCGTGGGCTGGCCGGTGAAGATGAGGTGCTCGAGCGCGCCCGGGTGGGCGCGGAGGTCGGCCAGCTTCGGCCCGGCCGTCGCGACGGGTTCGTCGACGATCACGTGCAGCGTGGTCTGCGGCAGGCCGAAGCGCGGTCCCATCGACTCCTGCACGCGCCCCGTCTCGCTGCCCGAGGGCAGGAATCCACCGGGCGTGAAGGCCTTCGCGGCGGTGCCGGCGAGCGGCAGCGCGGCGACGAGCACGAGCGCCCAGACGACGATCGTGCGCTTTCGGTGGTCGTAGACCCGGGCGGCCAGGCGTGCGAGGGCGCCGCCCGAGTCGGCGAGGTGCTGCAGCTGCGGTGCGGGCGAGGCGAAGCCGCCCGTGTCGCCTGTGTCAGCGTCGGGGGTGGGGGAGCCGTGCCCGGCAGTGGACCGCGTGCGCGACGACGGGGCCGTCATGAGGTCGCCGGCGCGCGCCCAGATCGAGGGTCCGGCGTCGATCCGGATGCGCGCGGCGGGGCCGTCGACCTGCTCCACCCAGCCCTCGAGGCCTTCGTCGGTGACGACGTGGTCGCCCGGCCGTACGCGTGACGGCACCGGATGGCGCCGGCGTGGCGCGATCAGGTAGACGGCGCCGACGGCGGCCACCAATGTGAGGAGCACGATCAAATGGGCGTCCCGTCCCGGTCCCGTGGGGCTTTTCGGCCTCGTCAGCTCATCGAACCGTGGTGGCGGCGCGTTGCAGTGCGCCGCGGGGGACGCTGGCCGCCGGTGGCCGACCTGGAGGCGGGGGCGGCCAGCGGGCATCGGTACCTGCGCGTGTGCGCACACGCTGGGCGGATAGACGGGCATGTTCATCGGACCCGCAGGAATCGCCGGCGTCATCGCCGGGGCCACCACGATGCTGACCGGCGCCGACCTCGCGCGCACGGGGTCGAGGACGGTGGATCCGGAGCTCAGGGAGGGCATCGCCCGGGCCACGAAGCAGACCCTGGTCGAGGGCGCGGCCATCACCGGCGCGTCGCTGCTGCTCAAGCCGCTGTCGAACGTCTTCCCCTTCCTGTCGAAGATCGGGCCGGCCGGCGTGACGCTGGCGTTCGCGGCCGGCACGCTCCTGAGCGTGGCCGGCCACCTCAAGGAAGCCAACGCGCACAAGGACAACCCGGCGTACCACAAGCTCTTCATGTCGGGTGCGATCGGGTCGTCGATCGAATCGGCCGGCCTCGTGGCGATGGGCATCGGGCTCCTGCCGGTGGTGCCGCTCCCCGCGAAGATCGCGCTGATCGGCGCCGGTGCGCTGGCCCTGGCGGTGGGCTGGCCGACGTCGCTCGGGCATGGTCCGCTCGCCGCTGCCATCCACTGACCGGGGCGGCGGGCGCGTGCGGATCTCGTTCCGGCGTCGACGCACCCGGTAGTCTCCGCGTGGTCGCCTGCACCCGAAGCTTCGTGAACCTCCGTGAGGGGTTCGGAGAATGGGGGTAGGCACGCCCCAGTTGCGCCCCGCGGGGGGCGCCGTCAACGGTTACGGGAGAACACACGTGAAGCTTCGCTTTGGATTTGCACTGCTGCTGGTCGGCGCACTGATCGCCGCCGGATGTGGCAGCGACTCGAAGGATTCCAAGGACAAGGGATCGACCAAGACGACCGCGACCACGAAGTCGACGTCGACGGCGACCGACACCGAGGACAAGGACAAGGCCCTCGCCTCCGCCAAGAAGGCGTTCGCGAAGAAGTCGGGCGACATCGACCTCTGCCGCGACCTCGCGATGAAGTACATCTCGGTGGCATCCCCCACCTCGTCGACCGACCCGAAGGTCGCGCCGAAGCAGCCGAAGGGCCGTGAGAAGAACCTCAAGAGTGCGGTGAAGACGCTCAAGACCTGCCAGCAGATCGACACCAAGAACGTCGACGTGAAGCAGATGATCTCGAGCGCCTACATGGCCCTCAACCAGTACGACGACGCAGCCCCGCTGCTCGAGGAGATCGCCAAGGGCTCCAAGGGCGATTCGGCTCCGAACGCCTACTACGCCTGGGGCCTCGCCGCCGGCAACGCGCAGAACTACGACGACGCGATCGCGGCGTGGACGAAGTTCGTGACGCTGAGCGACCCGAAGGACACCCGCGTGGCGCAGGTGCAGCAGTCGATCAAGGCGCTCAAGCTCGCGAAGAAGCAGGCAGCCACGCCGGCCAAGACGCCGGTCGCCGCGACCGACTCGTCGTAGTCGGACGATTCGTCGAAGACCGACGCCGACCCGGCGACCAACGCGACGGGCGGCGACAGCGCCGACGACTCCGAGAAGAACTAGCCACCCTCGGGGCACGCCCCGAACACGAGTTCAGCGAAGGGCCGCCCACAAGGCGGCCCTTCGTGCGTTCGGAGCCAGCCCAACTGCGTGCCGGGCCGTCAGGCAGGGTCGGCGCCGCGCCCGCGCACGAGCACGGTGAACAGCTGCACGAGCACCGCGCGGTGCAGTGCGAGCGAGCGGTCGGGATCCTCGGAGATGAGCGCCGCGTGCATCGTGTGCGCCGCGCTCGCCGTGTCACCCGCCGCGAGGTGTGCGCTTCCGAGCACCGCCGGCAGGGCTGCGACGTCGGGGTAGTCGCGCCATGCGTCGGTGGCGACCGCGATCGCATCGGCGGGCCGCCCGGCCAGCACCAGCGCGGCCGCCTCGAGCACGCGGGCGTGTGGCATGAGCTCGGCAGGCACGCCGGCGTGGTGCGCCTCGGCGAGCACGTCGAGCGCCGAGTTCGGGATGCTCGCGCGCACCATGTCGCGCGCCCCGCGCAGGTGGATCACGCCCGGGTGCTGGAGCAGCGTCGGGTCGGCGAACGGATCGCTGGGCGGACCGAACGCGTGCATCGCGTCGAAGAACGCATCGGGGGCGGAGTCGCTCACCGCTCCCCCATACCCACGAGCGGCGACGCAGGCACCCGCGCGCAGTTGTACGATCACCTGCAGATGACCGATTCCGCGCTCCCCACCCCGACCGCCGCTGCCACGCCCCTCGACGCCGAGCGCATCAGCGCCGACTTCCCGATCCTGCAGGTCGGACCGAACACGGGCAAGCGCCTCGCCTTCCTCGACAGCGCGGCGAGTGCGATGAAGCCGCGCGCCGTGATCGACAGCATCGTGCGCACCTACGAGTCGGGCTACGCCAACGTGCACCGCGGGGTCTACGCGCTCGCAGCGACCGCGACCGACAACATGGAGGGCGCGCGCGAGAAGGTGCGTACGCTCCTCAACGCGAGCTCGCCGCGGGAGATCGTCTTCACGCGCGGCACGACGGAGGCGATCAACCTCGTCGCCAACAGCTGGGGCCGCGCCAACCTCGGGCCGGGCGACATCGTGGTCACGACCGAGCTCGAACACCACTCCAACCTGGTGCCGTGGCAGCAGCTGTGCCGCGCGGTGGGAGCCGAACTCAGGTTCATCCCGGTCGACGATGACGGCGTGCTCGACGTGAGCGGCCTCGAGGCGCTCGCGGCGGGGGGCACGCTCAAGCTCGTCACGGTCGTGCACGCCTCCAACTCGCTCGGCTCGGTGACCCCGCTCGACGTGGTCGTGCCGTGGGCGAAGTCGCACGGCGCGCTCGTGCTCGTCGACGGTGCCCAGAGCGTGCCGCACCGCGTGGTCGACGTGCAGGCGCTCGGCATCGACTTCCTCGCCTTCTCGGGCCACAAGGTGATGGGCCCCTCCGGGGTCGGCGTGCTCTGGGGTCGGGAGGAGCTGCTCGCAGCCATGCCGCCGTGGCAATTCGGGGGTGAGATGATTCGCCGCGTGCAGTACGACGAGGCGACGTGGAACGACCTCCCGTGGAAGTTCGAGGCCGGCACGCCGGCGATCGCGGAGATCATCGCGCTCGGCGCCGCGCTCGACTACGTCGAGTCGATCGGTGGCCTGGCGGCGATCAACGCGCATGAGCACGCGATGACCAGCTACGGGCACGAGCTGCTGCTCGGTGTGCCCGGGCTGCGCGTGCTGGGCCCGGCGCAGGGCGAGGAGCGCGGCGGCGTGCTCAGCTTCACGCTCGAGGGCACCCACCCGCACGACATCGCGACCATGCTCGACCAGCTCGACGTCAACGTGCGCGCCGGGCACCACTGCACGCAGCCGCTCATGAAGCGGCTCGGCATCAACGCCACGGCGCGCGCGAGCGTCTACGCGTACACGACACGCGAGGACCTCGACCGGCTGGTCGACGGCCTCGTCGAGGTGCGTCGGGTCTTTCGGCTGCCGTGATCGAGCGTCGCTCGACCGCGCCTTCGGCGCACGATGCTCCGCATCGACGGCAGCCGATGCGCCTCCGCTGCGCTCGGTCGATTTCGAGCGAGCTCGATCGACGCTCCCTCCGCTCGGCTTCCGGGCTGGCGGAGCGGAGTCCGGTCGAAGTTGCGCGATAGACTGGGCGCGTGGACGACCTCTACCGCGAATACATCCTCGAGCACTACCGCAATCCGCAGAACTACGGCACCCTCACGGTCGAGCCGACGTTCGAGGCGGAGGGGCAGAACCCCACGTGTGGTGACGAGATCCACGTGCAGCTGCTCGTCAGCGACGACGGCGTCGTCGA
>JAOPYW010000065.1 GCA_025964405.1 Thermoleophilia bacterium
ATGCAAAAACGACGCCCCAGAAGGGACGCCGTAGGTGCGCGAGTTCGTGCGGGTCCGCTGTGTGAAGCGCCAGTGGGCGAGCGGGAGGTGTATGCGCCGTCCGCTCCTGAGGAGACGGGAAACCAAGCGAGCGAGGATGCGAAGGACTGAAGGCGTGCAACGCACGTCGAAGGACGGAGCGCCGCGGTCGCGCCGCGTTTCCCGCCCCCTCAGATCTGCATGCGGATGATCTCTTGGTATGCCTCGATGACCTTGTTGCGCACCTGGGTCGCCATCTGCAGGCTGACGTTCGCCTGTTCGATGCGCACCATGCTCTGTGCGACGTCGTCGACCTGTCCGGTCGCGACCGCGTTCATCTCGTTCGAGGCGGCGGTCTGCTGGGAGCTGAGTGATGAGATCTTGTCGGCGAGCATCGAGGCGAAGCCGCTCGCGCTGTTGGCCTCGCCGGTCGCGCCGACCTTCGACGACTCGTCGGTGCCAGTGGCGCCCTTGGCACCACCGACGTCGGTGTTGATGGAGCCCAGGCCGGCGAACGGATCGATGCCGCCGAGCCCTCCTCCGATTGATCCGATCGAGCCAGCCATCTTCTACCTCACCGCAGGATGTCGAGCGCCTTGAGCGCCATGTTCTTGGCGGCATTCATGGCCGTGACGTTCGCCTCGTAGGCGCGCGTCGCGGTCATCATGTCCACCATCTCGGTGACGGGATTCACGTTCGGGTAGTACACGTACCCGTTCTCGTCCGCATCCGGGTTCGCCGGGTCGTGCACCGCACGGAGCTCCGACGGATCTTCGACGATCGCAACGGCCTCGACACCGTGGAGCTGCGAGTGCGCTCCCGCGGCGTTCGAAGACGACGTGCCGGGCACGTTGTCGCTGGCCTTGAACACGACCTCGTGACGGCGGTAGGGCTTGCCGTCGGGTCCGCGCGTCGAGTTGACGTTCGCGAGGTTCTCGGAGATGACGTCCATGCGCAGGCGTTCCGCCGCGAGGCCGCTGGCCGAGATATGCATGCTGTCGAACATCCCCATGGTTCACCTCCTCGTGTGTGTGTCGTGTCGGGTCGAGCGGGTGGAGCGGCGCGCCTAGCGGCGACCGTCCGAGATCACGTACTTGAGCGTGTCGAGCTTCTTCTGCGCGAGCTGCACGAGTGCGTTGTAGCGAATGTTGTTCTCGGCGACGTAGGCCATCTCCTGGTCGACGTCGACGCTGTTGCCGTCGGCCCGCATCGCGACCGCCTGGCTGTCGGTCTCGACCGAGGGCGCCAGCTGGTTGAGCGCAGCCGTGTCACCTGACTTCGCTGCAGCCAGTGCCTTCGAGAGCACACCGTCGAACTTCACGTCCTCGCGCTTGTAACCCGGCGTGTTGACGTTCGCGAGGTTGTTCGCGAGCACTTCCTGCCGCTTGCCAGCGGCACCCAGTGCGGCGTCGAGCGCCTTGAAGGACGTGTCGAACAGCTCCATCAGATCGCTTCCTTGTAGCTGCGCTCGGGCACGAAGCCGTCGCTCTCGGCGAAGAGCCGCCTGAGGCTCTCCACGACGCGGGGAAGGTCCTTGCGCGGAATGCGGAACTCGGCCAGCGCGGATTCGCTCGGCTCGGGCTGGGCGGCCGTGACGAGGTTGCCGACACCGAGGTCGACGACCATCCAGTCGGCGAGGTGCGTGACCTGCGCGAGACCGGGCTGGAGCGTGGCGAGCGACGGGTCGTGGTGGCAGCGGATGGCTTCGCAGTGCGTGGCCGGGAAGCTCCAGGCCTCCGCGACGTACGCACCGAGCTCGGCGTGCGACCACCCCAGCACCTGCAGTTCGGCAGCCTCGTAGGTGATCCCCTGGTCGGCGGCCACGGCGAGGACCTGCGTGAACTCCTCCTTGCGGTAGACCGACAGGATGATCATGCCGAGGTCGTGCAGCAGGCCGGAGACGAATGCCTTCTCCGGGTGGATGTTGCCGCGCTTGCGCGCCAGGGCGCGGGCGGCGACGCCGACTCCCAGGCTGTGTGACCAGATCTCGTGGCGCACCTCGGTGAGTTCGTCCTCCGACTGGAAGAGCAGGTTCATCGTGGTGGCGGTGATGGCGAGCGACTTGATGGTCGAGAAACCGAGGAGCACGATGGCTTCCGGCAGCGTCTCGATCCGTCGTGCGTAGCCGTAGTAGGCGCTGTTGGCGAGCTTGAGCAGCATCGCGACGAGCGACTGGTCGGCGCTGATCAGGCCGGTCAGGTCGTTGACCGACGTGTCGGCGTTGTCGCACGACTCGATCACGGCAGGAAGCGTCTCCGACATGCTCATCGGCAGGTCGCGAACCTCTTCCACCAGCTGTGCGATCGTGGGATGCATGGTGCTCCTCGTACGTGGGCGACGCTTGGCAAAAACCCCGGAGAACGCAGCAATGGGCATATGCGGCGAACCGAGGTCCGTCACATACGCCCATCCATGGCTTCCGAGAAATCTCGTGCCGAACCCGAAGGCTCGGCGGTCCGCATCCAGCAGACCACGGTTCAGTTCGGCAGCCCCGCAACATGCCTTGAACGCACTCGATCAAGGCAGACAACTTGCAATCGCAGCGCGTCAGGCTGCGAGTGCGCCGCCATCATCGAAGCCCGTCTCCTCCGCGGCAGCTTCGGCTGCCTCCACGACCTCGAGCTCCTCGAACAGGTCGACCTCGGGATCGTCGTCGCTCCCCGACAGCGCATCTGCGTACGGCTCCTCGAACGCCAGGGGAGCCGACACGGGCGCGGCGGCCTCGCCTCCGGGGGCGAGCGTCTGCCAGAAGAGGCGCGAGCGGACGGCGCGCGCGTGGGCGTCGGGGGTCGTCGCCGCGTGCTCCAGCATCGACCACGTGCCCGACAGCGCGGCCAGCATGGTGTCGTCGAGTACACCGTCGAGGTGACCGATCACGTGCGTGGTGCGGCGTGCGGCGGCGTCGGAATCGTTGGGCGTGTCGAAATCGCGAGGCGTGTGAGACATGTGAGGCTCATCGGCAGCCGTCCCCCAACCTTGAAGCCCTGCCTTTTGGCGCTCGAACCTCTGCACGCGAGCCGGTGTTGGCGACTAGACTGCAACGATGCGGCAAGTGGGGATCGACAACATCGAACCGGGGTCAGTGACGGCACGTCACGTGTACGCACCGGGTGAATACGGTGGAATCCCCCTGCTCGCGGCGAAGGTGACCATCACCGAGGGCCTGCTCAAGCGCATGGGCAAGGCCGGCATCACCTCGATCATGGTCGAGGACGAGCTCTCGGCCGGCATCGACGCGGCCCCGTCGCTGACGAACGAGACCCGGCAGCAGGCGATCACCGTGCTGCGCCAGTCGTTCGAGCAGATGGGTCGCGGCGGCTCACAGCTCCCCCCGGAACAGATCCAGGACGTCGAGTCGGTCATCTCACGCATCATCTCCGAGGTGGCGACCCGCAAGAACCTGCTCGTGAGCATGAGCGACATGAACCTGTTCGGCGGCGACCGCATGCAGCACGCGCTCGACGTGTGCGTCGTGGGTGCGGCCGTGGCCAAGCAGTTCTTCCGCGCGCACGGGTGGCGCGACTTCCGCGGCCAGCGCCGCGAGGACGGCATCGAGGACCGCATGGTCAAGCTCGGCGTCGGCATGCTGCTGCAGGACATCGGCACGCTGGCGGTACCCGACTCCATCCGCGAGAAGCGGGGCATCCTCACGGCCGAGGAGCGCGCGATCATGCAGCAGCATCCGCTGCTCGGGCTCGAGCTGCTCGAGGGCAGCGAGCTCTCGCCGCTCACGAAGGTCACGATCGCGCAGCACCACGAGCGCTACGACGGCTCGGGCTACCCACGCGGGCTCGCGGCCGACGACATCCACGACCACGGGCAGCTCGCGGCGATCGCCGAGGCATACGTGTCGTTGTGCGACGAGACGACGTCGGATGGCGCAGCCTTCCAGCCCCACGAGGCGTACCGACTCATCCTGCAGGCGCGCAATCGACTCTTCCGGGCCGAGATCGTCGACGCGTTCGCCGAAGCGATCGCCCCCTACGGACCGGGTACCACGGTGCAGCTCTCCGACGGGCGCTACGGCATCGTGATCGGCAACAACGCCGGCGCGCCGCTCGAGCCCATCCTGCGCGTCACGCACGACCAGGACGGGATGCGGTTCGATCCGCCCGTCGAGGTCGACCTGCGGCGCGTGGGTGGTAAGACGACGATCAAGCTGGCCACCAACGGGCTGCCCGGTGATCCCGCGATGCGGCCCGGCGCGAGCGCCTAGGACGATCGTGGGAGCGCGATCGGCGGCTCAGGCCGCGAGCGACTCGACGTTCATCATGCCGCCGCCGTCGAAGTCGACCTTCACGTTGCTGCGGTCGGCGACGAACCTGTGCGCTCCGCCCGGACCGATGACGACGGCCCCCGCGTAGGCACGCTCCGCAGCGAGTTCACCGCCGGAGCCGAGTTGCACGACCGTCTTGGCGCCGGCGGGTGAGCCGACCTCGCGGATGCGAACCGGTCCGTGCGCGACGACCGATCCTCCGCGAACGACCGCTTCCACGTTGGTGGCACTCAGGCCACCCCAAGCGACCACACGCGAGTTGAAGATGCCCTTGCCCGTGATCGTGACGACGCCCGTGGCCTCGGCCTCGCTCGCCTGCATGTAGCTGACCTGGAGGTCGGCGGGCTGCTCGATCGCGCGCTGGACGTCGTCGGCGAGGGCGCCGATGCCGACCAGCAGCTCCCCGAACTCCTCCGGCGTGAGCGAGATGTTGGCTGCGGTGCTCAGCTGGCGGAGCCAGTTCGCGGCGTCGTCGGCGGTGCCGTGGTGGGCGGGTCCCGCTTCGCGGAGGTCCTCGACGATCGAGGCGAGGTGCACGAGGATCTGGCGGTGGTGGCGCTCCATGACGAGCTGGATCGAGAGTCCGTGGCTGAACTCCTTGCCGCCACGCGTCGCCACGTCGCGGAACTGGCGGGCCTGGAGCGAGGCGAGGCCGAGCGCGTGGGGCAGTTCGAGCACACGGTCGGCGATGGTGGCCGCCACGGCGCGTTCGCCGCCGGCGCGGAGCGTGCTCGACATGATCGAGCCATGCACCTCGATCGAGCCGCCCGACTCGAGGTGGGCGCGTTCGACCGTGCCCGCCACGACGATGGAGTCGCGCGCGATCACGCGGCGGCCCTCGGTGACGTCGCCGTCGATGCGGATCGAGCCGTGGAAGGTCACGTCGCCGGTGACGGTGTCGACGGCCTCGAGCACGAGTTCGTGGCGCACCTCGACACGACCTTCGTGGTCGATGTGCGGCGCTCCATCGACCGTCGCGACGGCAAGCAAGTTGCGCTCGTCGACCGAGACCCCGGTGCCGGGGCGCAGGCGGACGTCCTTCACCGGGGCGACCCTGAGCTCCTGTCCGGTCACGTCGCGGCCGGGCACGCCCGCGCGGCTCGGGATGCGGCGCACGAGCGGGGTGCCCTCGAGCACCCCGGCGGTGCGCAGCTGTTCGAAGTCGACGAGGTGCTCCAGCGTACCGTTGCGTCCCTCCACCGGATCGAGTCCACGCGCGACGACGTGTTCGATGCCGGTGTCGACGACTGCAGCCTCGATCGCTCGGGAATCGACTCCCCAGACGACCTCGGCGCGCTGGAGTGCTGCGGTGGCATCGGCTGCGGTCGGGGCGATCGGCTCGAGTCGATGCTCGTCGACGGTGAGACGGAGGGCTGACGTGGCGTCGGCGTCGCGCAACGTGCGGGCGACGCCCGGTGCCGGCACGACGCGTAGCGTGGCCTCCATGCGATCACGGGCCACGCTGACCGCGTACTGCGAGCTCGGCTCGGTGCGGCGCGGCGTGACGCGCAGGGCGGCGCCGGCCGGCACGCGGCAGGTCGATCCATCCACGCGCTCGCCGAACAGGTGCACGTCGACCGCGTCGGCCGGCCAACTGAGTTCGGCAGTCCCTCCGGCCATCGGACCGTCGAGTACGCGCACCACGCCGTCGCGGACGTCGAGCTGCACGCCGGATGCGGCGTGCGCGGGTTGGGACTCGGGTGCGGGCGTGTGCGTCACACCTGCGGCGTCGGCACGATTCAGGCGTGACTTGAAGGCTTTTCGACCCCGTTTCCGAGATCTGTACAAATCTGCTGTTAGCCCCGCACTGGTACGACTACGTTACGAACAATCAGGCTGGTTTCCCTACCTACCGGAATTGCACGGTTATGCGCTTGCACAGGAAGTAACGTTCCGCGCCGCTACGCCGATAACCGGGAAAGTGATCCTGGGAGGACCACATGCGGGACACATCGTGCCGTAAGGAAGATGTCATCAGCGCGTTCGAGGACCTGTGTCGTCGACTGGAAGACCGCCGCACGGCGCTCTGGTCGTCATACAGCGACGCGACACGCGAGCTGACGACCTCGGAGTACATGGAATTCGAACGTGAATGCTGGCACGTCCTGGAAGCAGGACTCGCCGGACTGGACGCGGAGCACAGGATGCTCCGCACGAGCCTCGACCAGCGCCTCGCACTGATCGAAGGAATGGGAGCCGTAGCTTAAGCATGGGAGCGGAAGAACACGACATCGTCGCTCGGGTCACCTCCGGTGCCTCGAACTCGACCGGCGCACTCGCGGCGCACCTCGGTCAGGCATGCGGCCACGTGCTCGTGGATTCCCGCGTCATCCAGCAGGGCTACCGATTCCACGCCGAGCTCGGCGATGAGATTCCGGCCTTCTTCAACCGTCGCATCTCCACCGGCAGCAGCTCCGTCGCGATCACCCTGCAGTCGGGGTTCGACCCCGAGGCTGCAGCCCGCGGACCGTTCGCCAGCGACGACACGTGGAGCACCGATCCCTTCGACGACTGCCGTAACACGGCCGATGCGCGTGTCGTGATCGAGAACGACGACTACCATGCGTCCCTCTGGCTCGCCAAGATCACGGTGGGCTTCGACCTCATGGAAGTCGCACAGGCCGCAGAGCCGCTGTTCATCGCACGCCATCCCAACGAGTTCCGCGTCATCGCCGAGGAACTCGTCGCGCTCGGCATCGTGGTCGGACACGCGTGCCCGCTCTGTTCCGATTGATCACCGCAGCGTTGGGGAATGTGTAGGAAATGTGTGGTATTGCCGGTTTCAGCCTGAGTGAGCAGTCGCGGATCGACCCGTGGCAGGCAACTCGCGTGCTCCTCTCCTCCGTCGCCGAGCGCGGCGCCGATGCGGCTGGCGCGGCCTACGAGCACGACGGCGCGCTCGTCGTCGACAAGCAGCCCGGCGGCGCCAGCACCTTCCTCGACGTCGTGCGCGTGCCCAGCAGCGTGCGCGAACTCCTGGTGCACGTACGCGACTTCACCAAGGGTCGCCCGTCGCTGATGGCGAACAACCACCCGATCCGCCACGGCCAGGTCGTGGGCGTGCACAACGGCAAGATCTCCAACGACGACCTCGTGTTCGCCGACCTCGGACGCGAGCGCTTCGAAGCGGGCATGACGGTCGACAGCGAAGCGATCTTCGCGGCGCTCGACGACTCGGGCACTGACCGGGCCGCGGGCCTCGAGCGGCTCGTCGGCTCGTTGGCGACCGGCTGGTTCGACGAACGCTCGCCGGGTCGCGTCTTCCTCGCGCGCGGACACGGTCGTCCGCTCTGGCTGGCCCGCACACCCCAGCGCGACGCCATCCTCTGGGCATCGACGCTCGAGGCGCTCGAGGTGGTCGAGGACTTCCTCGAACTCGAGCTCCACAAGCGGCCGGTGCGTCCTGGCACGATCCTCGAGGTGTCGGGCGGACAGGTGCGCTCGACCAGCCGCTTCCGGCCCGACCGCCGCGCCCAGTGGCTCGTGAACCCGGTCGCCTCGCCCGACGAGAAGCGCATCGCGCTCGCCCAGCTCTCCGCAGCCCGCGAGGAGCAGCGCTCCGCGGACAGCAACAGCAACGTCGCCTGATCCCCGCTCGGTACACTCCGTGCCGATGCGCGCCCTCCTCGTCACGTACTACTTCCCGCCTGCCGGTGGCGGCGGCGTGCAGCGCGTCCTCGGCTGGTGCCGCCACCTCCCGGAGTTCGCCGTCGAGGTGACCGTGGCCGCCCCCGCGGAGCCCCACTGGGTCGATGCCGACCCGACCCTCGTGATCCCACCCACGACGCAGGTCATCCGTACCGCCGACCCGTCACCCGGCGCCGTCATCCCGCGCGACGCGCTCGCGCAGGTCACCGGGCTGCGACGCCTGCTACGGCGCATCGCGCTCCAGCCGCGGCGATTCGCGCTCCCCGACATCCACGCACGCTGGCGTCGGCCGGCCGTGCGTGCCATCCTTGCCGCCGCCAGGGAGCTGCCCGCCGGCGAGCGCTGGGACATCGTGGTCTCGTCGTCGCCGCCCGAGACCACCCATCTCATCGCTCGCGACGTCGCACGGGCACTCGACATCCCCTGGGTGGCCGACCTTCGCGACTCGTGGCTCGACCTCCCGCACCTCCGACTCGACCGCCTCGCGCCGCGGGTCAAGCATGCGCGCAGCGTGCGGCTCGCCCGACGCCTGCTGACCCATGCCTCCGCAGCGACGACGGTCTCGCAGCCCCTCGCGCTCGACCTCCGCCGACGGCATCCCGACCTCCCCGTGCACGTGATCGAGAACGGCGTGGAGCCGAGCGACGTCGCGCGCGCGGCACCGCGGGCCGACGGCTACCGAGAGCCCGACCGGTTCGTCGTGCTCTACTCCGGCAACTTCTTCGGACGCCAGTCGGCGACGAGCATGCTCCACGCGACGGAGCGCCTCCTCCGCGATCGACCCGACCTTGCAGACACGCTGGTGCTCCGCTTCATCGGCGGACTCAAGCCCGCCGATCGGGCGCGCATCGAAGCGTCGCCGCTGCTCGCTGCGGTCGTCGACCACGTCGACTTCCTCCGCCATGACGACGTGCTCGCCCACCAGCGCGCGGCCGACCTGCTCTTCCTCTACGTGGCGCCCGGCACCGGCAGCCAGGGTGTCTACACCGGCAAGGTCTTCGAATACGTGGCAGCGCGCAGGCCGGTCCTGGCACTCGTGCCTGCCGACAACGTTTGTGTGGAGCTGCTCGCGCGGGCCGGTTCCACCACGCAGCTCGGCGGAGCGCGCGTCGATCCCGATGATGTGGACGCCATCGCCGCAGCGCTCGTCGCGGCGCACGACGTGTGGCGCGAACAGCCAGGCGCTGAACGCGGCGACGTCGATGTTCCGGCAGCTGTGCTCACCCGCATCGACCGTGCCACCGGCGCGCGACAGCTCGCCGACCTGCTGGCCGACACGTTGCGCGGCTGACACGGTCCGTGGCCGACACGGTCGGGGACTGACACGCTCCGGGACTGACAAGGCCGCTTCACGAAGCGAGGCCCCGACCGCTGGGTCGAGGCCTCGCTCAGTTCGGTTGCCCGGGGCCAGCCCAGTGGGCCGGCGCCGGGAAATCAGGAGTCGCTGGTGACCTTGGCCTCGTCCTCGAGCTCGATGAGCTCGTTGTCCTTGCCGATGCCGACGCCACGCTCGGCGAGTCGCTCACGGATGAGGAACTGGAAGGTCGACCACGCGCCGCGCCGTGCGTCGAACATGCGGTAGACCTGCCACTCGGTCAGCATGTTCATGTCGGTCTTGCGGGCGGCGGCCCAGTCACTGAACTTCGGCAGTCGGCCGGTACGGATCGCCAGGAAGACGCCCTGGTCGATGGCTCGTTCGAGGCGTTCCTCGCCGACGGCGACGTCGAAGCCAGCTTCCTTGAGCGCGTTGTTGAGCGAGCCGAAGGTGTGCCAGTAGAGGCTCTTGGACGGCATCGTGCCCTTGCGAGCCTCGATGTCCTTGGCGGACGGGACACGGCCCAGCTCCTCGCCCAGTCGACGGAGCAGGAGCAGGAGCTCCTCGCGGCTGGCGAAGCGACGCGGCACGAGGCCCGCCTTGCGCTTGGCGGCGTTCCACGAGCCGAAGTGCTCGATCACGGTCTGCGGGTGCACCGTGGTCTCGGGGTCGGCCTCGAACTCGCGCATGGTGGGCGACTTGCCGATGCGTCGTGCGCACTCGGTCAGTTCGCGAAGGATGTGCTCATCGCTGTAGCGCTTGCGCATACCGGCCTGGAACTGCTTGAGCCGCTCCGGATCGATGCTGTCGATGACGCGATAGATGGTCTTGTTTCGCATGTGGGCGTCCTGGCCTCCGGCCGGCAGTCAACAGGTTCATCCGTGTGGGGTCCGAATGGGCTGATGCCGTTGCTGGTGGTCGTCGTTTCACTGACTGCTTCGGAATCACAACTTCCGCGATGCAAGTGAAGCGGCGTGTCTGGTGGTTTGTCCCACCGTTCAACACGCATCAAACCTCTGCTTGCAACGAGGATTTCCGACAACCTTCAGTGTTGCTACGTCCAACCTAACATGGAGAACTGAATGCAAGCAATAGGCAATATGCGACGAAAACCAACTCGGCCACAGGTCCCCTGAAATGCAGGACGCGCCTGACGTCGGGCCCCGTACTTCTCCGCACGTGCCCGGCGGCGCCCCTCGGGCAAGTAGGCTCCGGGATGCATGGCGACCACTCCCCCCTCACGCTCGTCCCGACGCCTCGGGCTGCCGCTGCCGCTGGCGAAGCTCGCAGCCTCTGCGGCGCGCCTGCTCTCACGCGCGACCGGACGTGAAGGTGGCGCCCTGCCGGGGCGTGTGCTCATGGCGCTCGCCCCCGGCGCCCTCGCGAAGCTGTCGGCGAAGGCCCGCAAGCGTGGACGTCGCACGGTGCTGGTGAGCGCGACGAACGGCAAGACCACGCTCACCGCGATGCTCGCCGAGATGCTGCAGTCGGAGGGGCATCAAGTCGTGCACAACGTCACCGGCGCGAACCTGCGCTCCGGCATCATCACGACCATGTACCAGTCGCGAGGTCGCGGCGACGTCGCGGTGTTGGAGACCGACGAGGCGACCCTGCCACTGGTCGCCCCCGACATCCAGCCCGAGGTCATCCTGCTGGGCAACCTCTTCCGCGACCAGCTGGATCGCTTCGGTGAGCTCGAGGTGCTGGCCGACCGGTGGCGCGCCACGTTGGGGGCCCTCGACCCGACACGCGTTACCGTGGTGTTCGATGCCGACGATCCACTCATCGCGGCGCTCGTCGAGGATTACGTCGCGCACGCCAGTGCTGCCGGCGTCACGCCGCGTGTCGTTCCCTACGGGCTCGAAGACCCCGCCGTCGCCCAGCAGGGGCTCCCCCATGCAGCCGATTCGCGGTTCTGCCGGCGCTGCGGTTCGGCGCTGACCTATGCGCACTCGTGGGTCGGTCACCTCGGGGCATGGCACTGCGACAACTGCGGGCTCACGCGCCCCGACCCCGAGGTCGCCGCCACGAAGGTCGTGCTCGACGGGCTCGGTGCGTCGCACGTGCACCTGCGCACGCCCAACGGCGAGTTCGACGTGCGTCTCAAGATCCCCGGTCTCTACAACGTCTACAACGCAGTGGGGGCGATCGCGGCGGCGACGGTGCTCGGCGTGCCCAACGCGCGCATCGCCGAGGCGCTTGACGAGGCCTCACCCGCGTTCGGTCGGTTCGAGCGCATCCCGGTGCCGGGCGGCGGCACCATCACGCTGCTGCTCGTCAAGAATCCGACCGGCCTCAACGAGGTCGTGCGCACGCTCACGGCGAGCAACATCGACGTCACCGCCAGCCTGTTCGCCCTCAACGACCTGACCGCGGACGGACGCGACACCAGTTGGATCTGGGATGCCGACGTCGAACCGCTGCTCGAGCGCGCCGGTGCCATCGTCGTGACCGGCGAGCGTGCAGCGGAGTTCGGGTTGCGCGCGATCTACGGCGGCCTCGATCCCGACGGCGTCATCTACGAACCCGACATCGAGGATGCGATGTATCGCGTGCTCGAGCGCGCACGTGACTTCACCGAACACCACCACGCCTACGCCCTCGTCACCTACACGGCGATGCTCAAGATGCGTGCGGTGATCGCCAACCAGGGCTGGGCCCAGCGGTACTGGGCGAACGAGCCCCGAACGAAGGCTCGTCGATGAGCAGCGACGCGACACCCCCCGAGGCGCCCCCTGCCACCGAACCGGTCACGCCCGTCTCGCCGGTCTCGGCCGGCGCGCGGCCGCGCGTACGTGTGCTGCACATCTACGACCGCTACCTGAACATCTATGCGGATCGCGGCAACATGCTGCTGCTGCAGCGTCGCGGCGCGTGGCGGGGGATCGACGTGCAAGTCGACGGCCTCGAGCCGGGCGAGCGCTTCGAGCCGGGCGACTACGACCTGCTCTACGTCGGCGGTGGTCAGGACCGTGATCAGCAGATGATCGCCGAGCGCATGGCCGATGACCTGGGTCCGGCGATCCGCGCCGCGGCCGAGGAGGGCACGGCGGTGCTGGCGGTGTGCGGCGGCTACCAGCTCCTGGGCCGCAGCTACCTCGACACGACCGGCGTGCTGCAGCCCGGCGTCGGGCTGTTCGACCTGGTGACCGAGGCCGGTGACACGCGGCTCATCGGCAACGTGGCGATCACGGCGGAGCTGCCCGCG